>NZ_LZZV01000087.1:0-801 GCF_014170385.1 Delftia sp. UME58 | reverse complement strand
CGATATGCGCCGCTGGTCACATTGGCTACCCATTGCTGGTTGTCCAAATACCAGAGAACCGTCTTTCTGATGCCGGTTTCAAACGTTTCCGATGGCGTCCAGCCCAATTCGCGTTGCAGACGAGTGGCATCAATCGCGTAGCGGCGATCATGTCCCGGGCGGTCTTGCACATAGGTAATTTGAGTAGTGTACGACTGACCATCCTTCCGCGGGCTGAGTTCATCCAGCAGTGTGCATAGGACGTGCACGACTTCAAGGTTGGTTTTCTCGTTCCAGCCGCCGACATTGTATGTCTCGCCGGTTTTTCCGGCTGCCAGTACGCGACGGATGGCCCGGCAATGATCGGCGACGTACAACCAGTCGCGGATCTGCTGACCATCTCCGTAAATCGGCAGGGACTTGCCGGCCAGCGCGTTGTGAATAACGAGGGGGATCAGTTTCTCAGGGAAATGATACGGTCCGTAGTTGTTCGAACAGTTGGTGGTCAGTACTGGAAGCCCGTAGGTGTGGTGGTAGGCGCGCACCAAATGATCGCTGGCGGCCTTGCTGGCCGAGTACGGGCTGTTCGGCTCATATTGGTTGGTCTCGCGAAACGCGGGGTCATCCTTTTCAAGCGAGCCATAGACCTCGTCGGTCGACACGTGCAATAAGCGAAAATCCCGCTTTTCCTGCTCGGGTAGCTCGGACCAGTACGCGCGCACCGCTTCCAGCAAATGGAAGGTGCCGACGATATTGGTCTGAATGAACTCGCCGGGGCCGTGGATCGATCGGTCGACGTGAGATTCTGCCGCGAAATTCACA
>NZ_LZZV01000086.1:0-98020 GCF_014170385.1 Delftia sp. UME58 | reverse complement strand
GCCCGTGGCCGGTGCCCCGGGGCTGGGCTGGCGGCTGGGCCCCGTGCGGCCCGTGTATGCGGCAACGCCGCCTGCCGGTGATGGCGGCGAAGGCGGCTGGCTGATCCTGCTGGAGCCGCCCGCCAACTCCCTGCCCCTGCCACCCGCCCAGCGTCCCGGCCCCGACTGCGCGCGCACCGCGCTGGAAGGCGACGCGGCCCGGCTGCTGGACAACATGCTGCGCGCGCTGAACCTGCAGGACCATCCGCGCCTGTACAGCGCCGCCCTGCACCGCGTGCAGCCTGCGGCCGAAGGCCAGGAGGCGCCCCAGGTCCCGGCGCTGCAACCGTCGCTGGAGGCACTGCTGCGCGATCTGCGCCCGGCCTGCGTGCTGGTGCTGGGCCTGGCCACGGCGCGCGCCGTGCTGCAGCGCCAGGAGGCGCTGGGCCGCCTGCGTGCCGAGCCGCACCGCATTGCGGGCGTGCCCGCCGTGGTCAGCTACGACCCCAACTACCTGCTGCGCGCCCCCCAGGCCAAGGCCGGCGCCTGGGCCGACCTGTGCCATGCGCAGGCTTTTGTGACAGGCCGCCAGATGCCCCCTGGAGCCGCTTCCGAATAGCGCAGCCGGCCCGCATGTTGCAGCGCAACGCTGCATAATCTAACGCTTTGCATCTTGGAGAAAGCTCCGTGGAAACCTACCCCAGTTGGTAGCTTTCAACTCCCGGTTGGCCTGTGGGGTTGAAAGCACCTCCGATACCCCGCACGCCCGAGAAGAACACCTGGAGTGAGCCTATGCTCAACATCTTTACGCTGGCCAATGGCCGCCTGGTCCAAGAAGAGATCGAGTCGCTGGAGGAGCTGTCCCGCTTCAAGCCGATCTGGGTGGACCTGGAATCGCCCACGGTCGAGGAAAAGCGCTGGATCAAGCAGCACTACGAGCTGTCCATCCCCGAGGATGCGATGGACGACGACATCGAGGAATCGGCCCGCTTCTACGAAGAAGACAATGGCGAGCTGCACATCCGCAGCGACTTCCTGATCGACGATGACGAGGACCCGCGTTCGGTGCGCGTGGCCTTCATCGTCAACGAGCACAACAAGAACCTGCGCAGCTGCGGCGTATTGTTCTCCATCCACGACGAGGACGTGCCGGTCTTTCGCCTGCTGCGCATGCGCGCGCGCCGCGCGCCGGGCCTGATCGACGAGGCCAAGGACGTGCTGCTCAAGCTCTTCGACGCCGATGCCGAATACTCGGCCGACACGCTGGAGCGCATCTACGACGACCTCGAAAAAGCCAGCCAGATGGTGCTGTCCGGCGACGTGACCGACGACGTGGCCCGCGAGGTGCTGGGCGCCATCGCGCGCCAGGAAGACTTGAACGGCCGCATCCGCCGCAACGTCATGGACACGCGCCGCGCCGTCAGCTTCATGATGCGCTCCAAGATGCTCAATGCCGAGCAGTTCGAGGAAGCGCGCCAGATCCTGCGCGACATCGAATCGCTGGACAGC
This sequence comes from Delftia sp. UME58, assembly GCF_014170385.1. NCBI lineage: Bacteria > Pseudomonadati > Pseudomonadota > Betaproteobacteria > Burkholderiales > Comamonadaceae > Delftia > Delftia sp. UME58. Next base: position 96,532 of record NZ_LZZV01000086.1, on the reverse strand, counting down.
CACACGGCCTTCCTCTTCGACAAGATCAACTTCCTGATGGATGCCACGGTCGGCTTCATCAACATCAACCAGAACAAGATCATCAAGATCTTCTCGGTGGCCAGCGTGGCCCTGCTGCCGCCCACGCTGATCGCCAGCGTCTACGGCATGAACTTCCGCTTCATGCCCGAGCTGGAATGGGAGTTCGGCTACGTCTACGTCATCGGGCTCATGGTGCTCAGCGCCGTGGGGCCCATGCTCTACTTCCGCAAGCGCGGCTGGCTGAAGTAGCGGCAGCCGGCCCCCTCGGGCCGGCGCTTTTCAGGCCAGCGCCACGGCCTCGATCTCCACCTTCAACCCGAAATGCAGCGCCCCCGTGGGCACCACGGCACGCGCGGGCCGGTGCGTGCCGGCCCAGTCCGCGTAGATGCGGTCAAAGGCCGGCCAGTGCGCCATGTCGTCCAGGTACACGCGCACCTGCAGCAGCCGCGGCACGCCGCTGCCGGCCAGCTCCAGCGCCGCAGCCAGGTTGGCCAGCGCCTGCCGGGCCTGGTCCTCGAAACCGGCATCCACCAGGCGCGTGCCGTCGGGCCGTATGGGCAGCTGCCCTGACACGAAGACCAGCCCCTGGCCCGTGGCCGTGTGGCTGTAGTGGCCGCCCGGCGCAGGCAGGTTCGGCGATGCCTGGCGCAGATCGATCCCGTTTTCACCAGCCATGGAGCCGCTCCCAGGTTTGCACCGAGCCATCTGCCGCCAGCGCCTGGTAGGCCGGGAACTGCGCGCCCGTGGCGCAGGCATGGTTGGGCAGGATGCGCAGTCGCGTGCCCAGGGGAAAGCGCGTGGCGATGTCGGCCTCCGCCGCGCCATCGGCCCGGGCCAGAATGCCGTGCTCCTGGTTGGCGCCCGTGAGCACCAAGCCCGGCATCACCCGCCCCTGCAGGTCGCAGACCTGGCCGTAGCCGAAGTCCTGTTTCTGCCGGGCCGTGCCACGGTCGCGGCTCATGGCCATCCAGCCCGCATCCACGATGGCCCAGCCCTTGTCGGCCTGGTGGCCGATCACGGTGGCCAGCACCGACAGCGCCACGTCCTCGGCCGCGCACACGCCGATGTTGCGCATCACCAGGTCGAAGAACACATAGACGCCTGCGCGCACCTCGGTCACGCCGTCCAGCCGGCTGGCCGCCAGCGCCGTGGGCGTGGAGCCCACGCTGACCACGGGGCACGGCAGGCCGGCCGCGCGCAGGGCCTCGGCGGCCTGCACGCAGCTGGTGCGCTCGCGCTCGGCCAGGGCCTGCAGCGCCTCGGGCGTATCCAGCTCGTAGCTGGAGCCCGCGTGCGTGAGCACGCCGCCCAGGCGCATGCCGCCGTCGTGCAGCGTGCGGCCAATGGCCAGCAGCAGCGGCGTATCGTCTGCGCCCACGCCGGAGCGGTGGCCGTCGGTGTCGATCTCTATCCACACCTCGAAGGCCTCGCCCTGCTCCTGGCCAAAGACGGCAATGGCCCGGGCCGCCGCCACGCTATCCACGATGAGCTTGAGGTCGCAGCCGCGCCGGCGCAGTTGCAGGGCCTGCGGCAGGCGGTGCGGGGCCATGCTCACGGCATAGAGGATGTCGGTGGTGCCAGCGGCAAAGAACTGCTCGGCCTCCTTCAAGGTGGAGACCGTGATGCCCGAGGCCCCGGCCGCACGCTGCGCGGCGGCCACGGGCACGCTCTTGCTGGTCTTCACATGGGGGCGCAGGCGCACGCCCTGCGCGTCCATGCGCTGCTGCATGCGGTGGATGTTGCGCTGCATGCGTGCGAGGTCGATCACGGCAGCGGGCGTGTCCAGGGTCAGAAGTGTGTCTTGCATGGTGTTTCTCTCTCCATCGTCAATCCAGGTATTGGCCTTTGGCCTTGAGGGCAGGCACATCGTTGCGCAGTCCCTGTTCGATCAAGGCGGAGACCGTGGCCGGCACGGCCTGCTCGGGCGACGGCAGCTCCACCCCCAGCGCGGCCATCTGTGCGCGCAGGCCCGCATCGCCCATGGCGTGCTGCAGCGACCGCGTCAGCCGCGCGAGCACCGCCGGCGGCGTGCCGCGTGGTGCGAAGATCGCATTCCATGAGCGCGCCTGCAGGGCGTGGCCGGCCTCGGCGCTGGCCGCCGTGCCCGGCAGCTGCGCCAGTCGCTGTGTTCCCAGCACCGCAATCGCCTTGATGCGGCCGCCCGCGATCTGCGGCAGCGCCGTCGTCGTCTGGTCGCACATGAAATCGGTCTGTCCGCCCATGAGATCGTTCATGGCAGGCGCGATCCCGCGATAGGGAACATGGGTGGGGCTTTGGCCCAGCGCCGACAGCAGCAGCACGCACCCATAGTGCGATATCGAGCCCACGCCGGCGCTGCCATAGGAGGCTGCGGCCTGGTTGCGCTTGAGCCACTCGGCGAACTGGCGCAGGTCGGAGGCCGGCAGATTGGCACGCGCCAGCAGCAGCATGGGCGCCGCGCCCGCAGGTCCCACTGGGGCGAAGTCGGCCACGGGGTCATAGGGCAGCTTGCGGTACAAGGCCACATTGACCACATGCGTGCCTATGCCGCCAAAGGACAGGGTGTAGCCGTCGGCGGCGGCCTTGCGCGCCTGGTTCAGGCCGATGGTTCCATTGGCGCCACCCAGGTTCTCGATCACCAGGGGTTGGCCCAGATGCTCCCCCATCTTCTGAGCCACGGCACGGGCCAGCGCATCGCTGGGGCCTCCCGGGGGAAACGGCACGACCAGCGTGACCGGCCTGGCCGGAAAGGCAGCGCCGGCCTGCGCCAGGGCTCCCTGGCTCCACGCCATGGCACAGACGATGGACAGGACCGGGAATGCGGACACAAGGGACAACGGCAGGGCTGGACGCAGCTGCATGGCAGGCTCCTCACAAGGGTGGACAGGAAAGGACGGCGGGCACAGCACCGGCTGCACCCTCGGGGTTCAGCCCTGCTGCAGGGAAAAATCCCTGAGCCAGGGCAGTGCCGGCGCCAGCGTGGGTGCTTCGGCCTCGGCCTGCGGCGCACCCGTGGGCCGCGACAGGCCCACGCAGTTGTGCCAGAAAGTACGCAGGCCCACGGCCGAGGTGCCGAACAGGTCATAGCCTGATCCGGCCACGAAGGCAGCCTGGCCAGCAGGCAGCCCCAGCCGGTCCAGCGCCAGCTGGTAGGGCCGGGGGTCGGGCTTGTAGAAGCCTGCTGCTTCCGAGGTCACCACCACATCCCAGTCCACGCCCAGCAGCGCGGCGGCACGTTGACCCAGGCGCTCGGAGCAATTGGTCACCACGGCCAGGCGGCAGTGCGGGCGCAGGGCGGCCAGCAGCTCGCGTGCGCCATCCCAGGGCTGCAGCTGCTCCCATTGCGCCTCCAGCCTGTCGGCCACCGCCTCGGGCAGGCCCCGGTTGCGGGCCGCCGTGCGCACCAGGTCCTCATAGGGCTGGTAGGCGCCGCAGCCATAGGTCAGGCGCAGGTATTCGGCGCGCCAGTCGCGCCCGGCAGCCTCGCTGCCGGCGGCCGCATTCCAGACGGTCCAGGAGTCCAGCAAGGCGGTCAGCAGGTCGAAGAGCACGGCCCGGGGCCATGCGGCAGAGGTGGGGTATGGGGTGTTCATGCCTTGGCACTGTACGGACCAAGACCATGGTCGTGGTTAAATCCGCCATCATCAATCGTTAAGGCAAATTGAATGATTGCCATCGAAGACCTGCAGCTTGCCGCCGCCCTGCTGCGCGAAAGCTCGCTGAGCGCCGCAGCCCGTGCGCTCGATGTGACGCCGCCCGCCCTGTCCATGCGGCTGCGCCGGCTGGAGGCCGAACTGGGCCTGTCCCTGGCCAACCGCAGCGCGCGGCGCCTGGCGCTGACGCCCGAGGGCGAGCGCTTCGCCCGCGAGGCCGTGCGGCTGCTGGGCCAGATCGAGGAGTTGCGCGACTCGCTGCATGGCGATGCCCGCCAGCTGGGCGGCACGCTGCGCATTGCCGCGCCCTTTGGCTACGGGCGCAGCCGGCTGGCGCCGGCCCTGGTGCCCTTCACGCGCCAGCACCCGCAACTGAAACTGCAGCTGGACCTGCGCGAAACGCCCTTCCCCGACCGCCACGATGCCGACGCCGTGGTCCACATCGGCGCGGTGCGCGACTCCTCCTGGGTGGCGCGCGAGCTGGCCGCCAATGACCGCTGGCTTTGCGCCAGCCCCGACTACCTGCGCCGCCACGGCACGCCCGCCACGCCGCGCGAATTGCTGGAGCACGCCTGCATCTGCATCCGCGAGAACGAGGAGGACGTGACGCTGTGGCACCTGCGCCCGGCCGCCAGCCGGCGTGCCGCGGACGGCCAGACCCTGCGCGTGACGCCGTCCTACGTCACCAACGATGGCGGCGTGGCCCGCCACTGGGCCGAGCAGGGCCTGGGCCTGGTGCTGCGTTCGCAATGGGACATGGAGCAGGCCGTTGACGAGGGCCGGCTGGTGCGCGTGCTGCCCGACTGGCATTTCGGCAGCGCGCCCGTCACCCTGCTGGTGCCCACGCGCAAGGGCCGCACGGCGCGCGTGCAGGCCCTGGTGACGTTTCTGGAGCAGTGCGCGGCAGCGGGCGTGCTGTAGTGCAGGTCAGGCCGTGCGGGCGGACCTGTCCCGGGCATCGCTGGCACCGTGGGTGCCCTGGCCGCGCTCGCGCAGCCACAGCACCAGGCCGCAGACCATGACCACCAGCTGCGTGCCCACCAGCAGGCTGAAGCCGGCGACGAAACCGCCACCGGCCGAATGCGAGGTCCAGCCGATGACGGCCCCCATGAGCGCAGGCATGAAGCCCGCCACCAGGGTCGCCGTGCCGTTGACGACGCCGTAGGCGCTGGCCACATGCTCGGGCCGCGCGCAGTACTGCACGGTGCTGGGAATGGCCGGGCTCATCAGGCCCCAGCAGAAGTTGGCGGCGATCAGGCAGTAGGCCGCCGCGTAGCGGTCCTCCATGTGGATGGCCAGCCAGATGGACAGCGCCAGGCCCAGGCTGCCGCCGACGAAGATCAGCGGCACCTGGCGGCGCGGCAGGCGGTCGATGACGATGCCGCCGATCAGCACGGCCAGCACCGTGGCGTATTGGGGCAGCGAGGCCAGCCAGCCCATCTCGCGCAGCGAAAAGCCGCGCGACTCCAGATAGGCCGGCAGCCAGTTGCTGCTGCCCCAGAGGTAGGAGAAGAAGGCCGCCGACAGCACGGCCACCAGCACCAGATAGCGCGTGTGCACGGCGCCGCGCACGATCTGCCCGACCTGTCCCACCGCCTCGCCCAGCGAGCGCGGGCGCGGCATGCCGGTGTCCAAGCGGGGCATGCGGATGAAGGCCAGCACCAGCGGAATGCCGATGGCCACATTGATCAGGCCCAGCACGTGGAACGAGGTCTGCCAGTCATGGCCGGCCACCAGGTAGCCGATCAGCGGGTAGCCCACCGCCAGCCCCAGGCCCGTGCCCATGTTCACGAAGGAGTTGGGCAGGCCGTTCTCGTGGCTCTGGAAATGCGCCTTGATGTAGCTGCCCGCCAGCGAGTACAGCGGCCCTTCGGAGATGCCCAGCAGGATGCGCGAGGCCAGCAGCAGGCCATAGCTGTTCATGGCCGGGGACAGAAAGGACACGGCGCCCCACAGCAGCAGGCCGACCACCAGGCTTCGGCGCACGCCGAAGAGCGCCGCGCAAAACGGCGTCAACACGAAGGAAGAAACGCCGTAGCCCACCATGAAGGCCGTGGCCAGCAGGCCCTGGCGCGTGCGGTCGTCGTGCGTCAGCCCGATGTGGTCCAGAAATCCCTGGTCGAGGATGAGGATCGAAAGGTTGATCCGGTCCACATAGGAGATGGCGACGATGATGAAGAGGCTGATCACCCCCCACCACCGGGCCGCACGCATATCTTTCATGGCAAGTCTCTATCGCCCGATGGGCTGTATCAGAAGAAGTGGCGCACGCCCACCTCGAAGCCGGAGGAGCGGCCGCCCAGCGTGGTGCCCGGGGCCGACAGGCCCTGCACGCCGATGGACTTGGCCGCGCCGTCCTTGTTCTTGAGGAAGGCCACCGTGCCGTAGACCTGGGTGCGCTTGGACAGGTTGTGCCCGTAGCCCACGCTGATCTTGTTCCAGTCGGCATTGCTGCCGTCGGTGTTGTAGTGGCCGTAGGAGGCCTTGAACTCGCCCATGCCCACGGGCGCGGTCACGCCCAGCTGCAGGGCGGTGACCTTGAGGGCGCCGCGCTTTTCGCTGGCCCACAGCAGCATGGGCTTGGCCACGCCGAAGTCCCAGCTCAGGCCCACGTTGCTGGCCGTGAGGTTGGTCGCATCGCTGTCGCCATAGAACTTGCCCGTGGCCAGCGCGCCGTTGAAGGGGCCCTGGCGGTAGCCGAAGCGCAGGCCGCGGTAGTCGCCCTGGTTCTTGTTGGGTGCGCTGCGCGCCTGCTCGCCCATGGCCACCTGCACCTGGCCGTAGAAGCCGCCCAGGTTCTGCGGCAGCAAGTAGCTGACCGCGTTGCTGATCTGGATGGGCGCGCCGCCCGTGGCCGTGCCCGTGCCGGGAATGCCCAGCATGGTGAAGCCCATGGTGCCGCCCACGCCGTTGGTGAGGAAGGGGTCGAAGATCAGCGTGCTCAGGAAGGTGGCCGAGTCATCGCGGCCCAGGCGCACTTCGCCGAAGTCGCCCGACAGGCTCACGGTGGAGCGGCGGTTGAAGCTCAGGCCGCCACCGCTGGCCTTGCCCGAGCCGCTGTCCACGTCCATGCCCGCCTCCAGCCAGAAGCCCGCACGCAGGCCGCCGCCCAGCTCTTCCGTGCCGCGAAAGCCGAGGCGGCTGATGTTGGCGCCGCCCGTGGACAGGCCGGTCTTGGAGGGGCCGGAGCCGTTCAGGTGCGTGACGCCGACATCGACGACGCCGAAGATCTCGACCTTGGACTGCGCCGAAGCGGCACCGGGCAAGGACGCCAGGCAGGCTAGCGCCACGCCCAGCATGGGCGTATGGATGGTTTTCATGGGGTTGTCTCCTCTGGGGTGGTGGCTTGGGGGTGGTGGGTTGTTGCCTTGCAGGTCTGATTGCCTGCTCAGATATCCAGGACCAGTCGCTCGCTCTTGCAGCCGGAAACGCAGACCATCATCACCTTGTTGCTGGCCTTTTCCTTGGGGCTGAGCACCGAGTCGCGGTGGTCCGGAATGCCTTCGAGCACACGCGTCTCGCAGGAGCCGCAGACGCCTTCGCAGCAGCTGTGGTCCATCTGGATGCCGGCATCCAGCAGGGTGTCGAGCAGCGACTTCTCGGGCGTGATCTCGATGAAGCGGCCGCTGCGCTTGAGCTCCACCGTGTAGTTGCTGCGCGCGTCGTCGGCGGCCTTGACCTCCACGGGCGTGAAGCGCTCGACGTGGGCGTTGGCGTGGCCCAGCTCGGCGCAGAACTTCTCGAAGGCGTCCAGCATGGGCGTGGGGCCGCAGGCGTAGTGGTGCGTGCCCGCGTCGGGCTGGCGTTGGGCCAGCAGCGCGCGCAGGTCGGGCGGGCCGCCGGCCTCGCTGTCGAAGTGCAGGTGCAGCGGCATGCCCAGCGCCTGCAGCTCTTCCAGGAAGGCCGCGCCCTTGCGCTCGCGGGCGAAGTACAGCATCTCGAACGAGCGGCCCTGGCCCTTGAGCCGGCGCGCCATGCACAGCAGCGGCGTGATGCCGATGCCGCCGGCCACCAGCACGGTGTGCGCGGCGCTTTCGTCCAGCGCGAAATGGTTGCGCGGCTCGGAGATGGTGATGGGCATGCCCACGCGCAGCGACTCGTGCACGCAGCGCGAGCCGCCGCGGCTGGCGCGGTCGCGCAGCACGCCGACCACGTAGCGGTGGCGCTCTTCGCTGGGGTTGCTCAGCGAGTAGCTGCGCACCAGGCCGTTGGGCAGGTGCAGATCGATGTGCGAGCCCGGCGTGAAGGCGGGAAGCTCCCCGCCCGCCACGGGCCGCAGGTCCACGCTGATGGTGTCCTGGGCCTCGAAGCGCAGCGTGTGCACGAAGGCCTGGAGGTTGGTGCTCATGATGCGGCGCCTTCGTCGATCTGCTCCTGGGCCAGGCGGCGCAGGTGGCGGCGCAGGCGCACCAGGCCGATGTCGTGCTGGTAGAGGTTCTCGCGCTCGTTGGCGTCCAGCTCCATCTGCTCCATCATGATCCGGTCCTGCTCCAGCACGGCCCAGTGGCGCGCCTCCAGGCGGTTGCGGTACAGGAAGCGCCAGGTGTCGCGCATCCAGCCCTGCACCTTGCGGCAGCGCCAGAAGAACACGGCGCACAGGTCGGCGCTGATGGGCGTGACGCAGGCCACGATGGCGAAGTTGCCGCCGGGGCCGCCGGTCTTGGGATAGGGGATCTCCAGGCGCATCCAGTGCACGCCCGTGCTGCCCCACTCGGTCCAGTCGAAGTTCACGCCGCGCTGACCCACCTTCTCGAAGACGAAGCCGTCATCGGTCTCGCGCACCTGGAACGTGGCCTTGCTGTCGCCCTCGGCCATGGAGTGCGACTGCTTGTGCAGGAAGGTGCCGTGCATGGGGTCCATGACGTTGTCCAGCGCATAGCGGTAGTCGCTGCGCCACTCGGCATAGCACAGGAAGTTGGAGTACTCGGGCGAGGTCAGCTCCTCGGGCAGCGTGAACTCGGGCGCCTCGTCAACGGCCTTGTCGCTGTTGTAGAGGAAGATGGCGCCATGCGCCTCGCGTGCATGGAAGGCCAGTGCCGCGCGCGAGCCTTCGAGCTTGCAGCCGGGGCTGCCGGGTACCTTGGTCACCGTGCCGTCGCCGCGCACTTCCACGCCGTGGTAGGGGCAGGCCAGGCGGTCGCCCAGGATCACGCCCTGCGACAGCGGCGCGCCGCGGTGCGGGCAATGGTCCTCCAGCGCATGGACCTGGCCGGCGGCATCGCGCCACAGCGCGATCTTGCGGCCGAAGCGGCGCACCGACACGGGCTGGGTCTTCACGAAGTCCGAGGGGCAGACCGCGTACCAGAGGTTCTTCAGGCCTTTGTTGAGCAGGCCGTCCACCGGATCGATGGTGATGGTTTGTACGTTCATGGGGCTCTCCAGTCCTGCTCGGTATCAATAGCCCAGCCGCGCCATCAGCGCCTGGAAGCTGTCTTCGGTCCAGGCCTGGCCGTTCTCGCCGGCGGGGCCGCTGCGGTTGAGATAGGCCACCAGTTCGGGCAGGGTCTGCACGCCTTCGCCGAAGGCGCGCTCGATGGAATCGCCCAGCAGGTCTTCCATCAGGGTGGGGGCACGTTCGCGCGCCTGGTGCGGCTCGAGATAGCGATCAGCGGCCATGGTTCTCTCCTTCGAAAACTGTCTTGTGTGGGGTTGGCTGCGCTCAGTCGGCGCGGATGTCCAGGTCTTTGATGAGCTTGCCGAAGCGGTTGAAGTCCGCTGCATTGGTCTTCTCAAGCCTCGCGGGCTCGCCGCCTGCGGGCAGCGCGCCGAAGGTGGCCATCTTGGAGACCACGTCGGGCATCTTCAGGATCTCGTTGAGGTGCGTGTTCAGCAGCTTCACGGTCTCGGGCGACATGCCCTTGGGGCCGAACAGGCCCTGCCATGCGGACACTTCCACGTCCTTGACGCCCAGCTCGGCCAGGGTGGGCACATTGGGGGCCAGCGCGCTGCGCTGGCTGTCGGCCACGGCCAGGGCGGTGACCTTGCCGCCGATGTAGGGCGCGATCGGGCCCCAGGTCATGAAGGTCGTGGGCACATGGCCGCCGATCAGGTCGTTGACGGCGGGCGCCACGCCCTTGTAGGGAATGTGGGCGATGCGCGTGCCGGCGGCGCGGTTGAACATCTCGCCCAGGATGTGCATGGGCGAGCCGCTGCCGGGGCTGGCGTAGGTCAGGCCGTCGCGCTTGCCCTGGGCGATCAGGGTCTTCATGTCCTTGATGCCCGAGGCCTGGTTGGTGGCCACGAACATGGGCTGCACGCTGGTCTGCACGATGGGCGTGAAGCCGTGCAGCACGTCGTAGCTGGAGCCCGAGGCCGTCTTGAGCACGAACTGCGCGATGGCGAAGGTATTGGGCGCCAGCAGCAGGGTGTAGCCGTCCGGCGCGGCCTTGGCCACATGCACGCTGCCGATGGTGCCGCTGGCGCCGGGGCGGTTGTCCACCAGCACGGGCTGGCCCAGGCGCGTGGACAGCTTCTCGGCATACAGCCGCGCCATGGCATCGGTGTCGCCACCGGCCGGATAGGCCACGATGATGGTGATGGGCTTGGCCGGATAGGCCTGGGCCATCGCGGTGCCGGACAGCGTGGCTGCAGCCAGGAATGCAGCGGCAAGAGAAACCTGGCGACGTGTCTTGTTCATGGTGGGGGCCGTGGGGTGGTTGGGTTGTGGGGGTAGGCCGTCAGGCGCGGTCTCAATGCCGCTTGTCGGTGATGAATTTCCCGTCGCTGGTACCCACGCCTTTTTGGCGCCGGGTGTTGCCGTCGATGCCGCCATCGATGGCCCATTCGGCAAACACCGTGGGGCCGGGCTCGAACTCGCGCGGCTGCCAGTCGGCGGTGAGCTGGTCCTCGTCGGCGTAGTACTCGACCAGGGCGCCGGCCGGATTGCGGAAGTACCAGAAATAGGCCGAGGACACGGGATGGCGGCCCGGGCCCAGCTGGGTGTCCCAGCCGCAGCGCGAGATGTGCATGCCGCCGCCGAAGACCTCGTGGATGTCGCGCACCGTGAAGGCCACGTGGTTCAGGCCCGCGTCCTTGGCGGGGCGCTGCAGCAGGAAGATGTCGTGGTGGCCGCCGTCAGGCGCGCAGCGCAGGAAGGCTCCGCGCTCGGGGTAGCGGTCCGAGGCCGCGAAGCCGAAGTGGTCCACGTAGAAGCGCTCGCAGGCCTGCACGTCCTTGACGAAGAACACCACATGGCCGACCTCGATGGGCTGGGCGCGTTCGTAGGCCGGGCTGGCCTGGTTGACGCGGTCCTTGCGGTTCCAGGTGTTGTAGGCGGCGCCCTGCACATCCACATCACGCTTTTGCGTGACCTGCAGGCGCACGGACAGGCCGTTGGGATCGGTGCAGCCTATGCGGCCCTGGCCCTGCGTGAACCCTGGCAGCGCGGCAATGCGGCTGGCGTACAGCGCAAGGTCCGCCTCGCTTTCCACGCCCCAGACCACTTCGCGCAGCGTGGGGCCCGCCTCGATGGCGGGCGGCAGATCGGGATGGTCCACGGCGGCCACGATCACGCGGCAGCCGTTGAGGGTCTCGAACACCAGCCGGTCGTCCGCTTCCTGCACCAGCGCCAGGCCCCAGTCCAGGAAGAAGCGGCGGCAGGTGGCCAGGTCGTCCGCGCCGTAGGTGATTTCGTCTATGCCCAGTACGCTCATGTCGATTCCCTTTCAGTTCGCCCAGGCCAAAGGCTGGTCGTTCAAGCCCCAGTACATGCTCTTTTGCTCCATGTACTGCTGTATGCCCAGCCGTCCCTTCTCGCGGCCCAGGCCGCTGTCGCGCCAGCCGCCGAAGGGCGTGGAGATGGAGAACTGCTTGTAGGTGTTGATCCAGACCGTGCCGGCCTGCACGGCGCGGCCTATGCGCCAGGCGCTCTTGTAGTCGCGCGTCCAGATGCCGGCGGCCAGCGCGTAGACGCTGTCGTTGGCCTGGGCGAGCAGGTCGTCCTCGTTGTCGAAGGGCATGGCCACGAGCACGGGGCCGAAGATTTCCTGCTGGCAGATCTGCCAGTCGTTCTTCACGCCGTCGATGATGGTCGGGCGGTAGTAGTAGCCGCGCTCGAACTGCGCGCCCTCGGGCCGCTGGCCGCCCGTGAGCAGCCGGCCGCCCTCGGACAGGCCCAGGGCCACATAGCTCTCTATGGATTCGCGGTGCTTGGCGGTGATCAGCGGCCCCATCTGCGTGCGCTCGTCAGCCGGGTCGCCCACCTGCAGCGCGGCGGCCTTGGCCGTGAGGCGCTGCATGAATTCGGCATGCAGGCTGCGCGCCACGAACAGGCGCGAGCCCGCGATGCACGACTCGCCCGAGGAGCTGAAGATGCCGTAGAGCACGCCGTTGACGGCATGGTCGATGTCGGCATCGGCCAGCACCATGGTGGCCGACTTGCCGCCCAGCTCCAGCGAGACCGGCATCATCTTGTCGGCCGCGATGTGGGCGATGTGCTTGCCCGTGGACGTGCCGCCCGTGAACGACACGCGCTTGACCAGCGGATGCTTGGTGATGGCATCGCCGATCACCGAGCCCCGGCCCGGCAGCACGCTGACCAGGCCCTTGGGCACGCCGGCCTCTTCGCAGATCCTGGCCAGCTCCAGCGCCAGCAGCGGCGTGGCCTCGGCGGGCTTGACGACCACGGCGTTGCCGGCGGCCAGCGCGGGCGCCAGCTTTTGCGCCTCGCTGGCGATCGGCGAGTTCCACGGCGTGATGGCCGCCACCACGCCCATGGGCTCGTACACGCTCATGGTCATGAAGTCGCCGCGCGAGGGCGTGATGGTTTCCTCCATGGTCTCGCAGGCGGCTGCAAAGAACTGGAAGGTGGCGGCGGCGCTGGCCACCAGCATGCGTGTTTCCTTGATGGGCTTGCCGTTGTCCAGGCGCTGCAGCTGGGCCAGGGGCTCGGCGCGCTCGCGGATCAGCTGGGCCACGCGGTGCAGCACGGCCGCGCGCTCATGGGGCTTTTTCTGGGCCCAGCCGCTGGTGCGGAAGGCGTGGTCGGCCTTCTGGATGGCCTCCTCCACATCCTCCAGGCTGGGCGCGCGCAGGCGACCCACCACTTCGCCGGTGGCGGGATAAAGCGTGGTGGATTCGCCTCCGCCGCCCAGGCGCCATTCGCCGGCGATGTTGATGGGGAGCAGTTCCAGGTTCGACATGGTGAGCCTCTCTCGTTCGTTCGAATCCAGCCGCCTCAGGCGGCCTTGGTGGCCGTGCTGGTGGCCGGGATCTGGTCCAGCTTGTTCACGGGCGGGCCCGAGAACGTGGCCTTGAAATTGCCGATGGCGCGCATGTCGATCTCCAGCAGGAAGGGGCCCTTCTTCGGCCAGGCCGAGGCCAGAACGGCGGGCAGCTCGTCAAGGTTCTGCACGCGAGCATGGGGCAGCTGGATGGAGGCGCACAGCTGCGCGTAGTCGGGCGTGTGCAGTTCCACATAGCAGCGGCGGCCGCCGTAGGAGGCGTCCTGGATGTTCTGGATCACGCCGTAGCGCTGGTCGTTCATCAGCACGATCAGGGTGTCGCACTCTTCCTGCACCAGCGTGGCCAGCTCGCCCAGGTTCAGGATGAAGCCGCCGTCACCCGCCAGGCCCAGCGTCTTGCGGCCCGAGCCGCTGACCGCCGCGCCCACGGCCGCGCCGATGGCCATGGGCATGCCCATGCCGATGCCGCCGCCCGTGGCGTGCACGCCCGCGTTGGGCTCGAAAAAGCGCAGCTCGCGATTGCCCCAGGTGCTGTTGGAAACGGTCACGTCGCGCACCCAGTTGAAGTTGCGGCCCACGGCCTTTTGCAGCTGCTGCACCAGCACGCTGTACGGGCCCAGGCCGTCGCGCATGGTGGCCACGGCCTCGTCGTGCACCTGGCGCAGGTCGGCCAGCAGCTCGGGGTCGGCCTTGTAGCCGCGCGCCTCCAGCCGGTCGGCCAGGCCTGTCAGCGCCAGGGCCGAGTCGCCGCAGACAAAGCCGTCATCGGCGTAGCAGCGGCCCTGCTGGGCGGCGTCCACATCGATGCGCAGCAGCGGGCGCGGCAGCTTCAGTTCGTACTTCAGCGTCTCGTTGCTGCGCAGGCGCGTGCCCACGGCCAGCATGGCGTCGCAGCGCTGGTAGAAGGCCTCCACGGGCTTTTGGATGTTGTAGGCGCCCAGCGAGGCCGGATCGTCCTCGGCCACGATGCCGCGGCCCTGGCCCGTGCTGACGATGCCGAAGCCCAGCGCCTTCAGGCGCTGCACGGCAGCGACTGCGTGGCGTGCGCCGCCACCCAGCCACAGCAGCGGGCGGCGTGCCTTGGCCAGCGTGTCGGCCAGCGCATCCAGCGATGCCTCGCTGGGCGCCAGCACGGCCACCGGCAGCGGCGACAGGTCGGCCGGCATGTCGATCACGGTCTGCTGGATGTCGATCGGAATCTCCACGCTCACCGGGCCCGTGGGTGCGGTCATGGCGGCCTGCACGGCGGCCTTCAGGGTGGACAGGCAGGTCTCGGCGCTGCGCACGCGGAACGCCGCCTTGGACACGGCGCCCAGCATGGTCAGCTGGTCGGGCGCCTCGTGGATGTACGACAGCTTCTGGTCCAGGTACTGCGTCTCGATCTGGCCCGTGATGTGCAGCAGCGGCGTGCCGGCCGTATAGGCCTCCACCAGGCTGCCGGCGATGTTGCCTGCGGCCGGGCCGGTGCTGGTGATGCACACGCCCAGGCTGGAGGTGGAACGCGCGCAGGCATCGGCCATGTTGCCGGCGCCGGCCTCGCCGCGCGCCATCACGAAGCGCACCTTGCCCCGCGCATTCATCGCGTCCAGGATGGGCATGTTGTGGATGGAGATCACCCCGAACGCGGCCTGCACGCCGCAGTGCTCGAGGAACTGGGCCACAACGGCGCCGACGGTGATTTTGGATGCGGAAGAAGTCATGTTCTGCTTTGAATCGGGTGAAGGGGCTGAAGCACTACGCTTGCCGTGCAAGACCACCGGAGACGTCGATGTGGCTGCCGGTCGTGTAGGAGGACAGGGGCGTGGCGAGATAGAAGATGGCGCGTGCGGCCTCGTCGGGCGAGCCCAGGCGGCCCAGCGGAATGGACTTCTTGCGGGCGAGCTCGGCGCTCCAGGCGTTCCAGTCCTGGCTGCGGTCCTCGCGCGCCTCGAAGCGGCGGCGCCACTGGCCGGACTCGATCAGGCCGACCAGGATGCCGTTGACGCGCACGCCCTTGGGCGCGAACTCGGTGGCCATGGAGCGCACCAGGTTCTTGAGGCCGGCGCGCGCCGCCGAGGTGGCCACCATGTGCGGCTCGGGCTGCGAGGCCAGCAGCGAATTGACGCAGACGATGGCCGGCTGCGCCGTGCGCTCGAGCTGCGGCAAAAAGGCGCGCGTGGGATGCAGTACCGAGAAGAACTTCAGGTGCAGCTCCTCGGTCCAGGCCGCATCGTCGGTGCTGGCAAACGTCGAGACCCGGCCCTGGCCCGCGTTGTTCACGAGGATGGAGGCCGGACCCAGCGCAGCCTCGCTGTCGCGCGCGAACTGCTGCACCTGGGCGGCGTCGAGCACGTCGCAGGCCTGGGCGAACAGGCGGGCCTCGGGATGGCGCCCGCGCAGCTGCTGCACGGCCTGCTCCAGGCGTTCGGCGCTGCGCCCGCACAGGGCGACACGCGCGCCCTGCGACAGCAGCAGATCGACCGTGGCCAGGCCGATGCCCGAAGAGCCGCCGGTGACGACGGCCGTGGTGTCCTTGAGTTGGGAATCAAACATGGCCGCCTCCTGCGCGCCGGGAATTGAGGGAAAGCAGCTGTGCCGTCTGCGTTTGCGGCCGGTAGTTCAGCAGCTCGGACAGCTCGGCCGCCGCGTCGCAGACGCCGGCGATCAGGGCCTGGGCACGGCCCTCCTCCACATGGGGCGCGGGGACCGTCGTGCCCAGCGCCGCCACCACGCGGCCGCTGTGGTCGCGCACGGGCGCGGCGATGGTGCAGATGGAGCTTTCGTAGAAGCCTTCGCTGAACACATGGCCGCGCTCGCGGTCGGCCTCGACCAGGTTGAACAGATCCAGCACCGTGCGCGGTGTCTTGGGCGTGTGCGCTTCCAGGTGCTCCTCGGGGTAGAGCGTGCGCAGCTCGGGCAGGGACAGGTCGGCCAGCAGCACGCGGCCCAGGGCCGTGGCATGGGCAGGCAGGCGCGTGCCCACGCGCACCGAACTGGTCAGCGGCGTGGGTGGCGTCACCTTGGCCACGTAGACGATGGAGCGGCCATCGCGCACCACGATGTTGCAGGGGTAGCGGATCTCGCCGCACAGCCGCGCGATCACGGGCTGGCCCAGCTCGGTCAGGTCCATGGACGACAGGAACTCGAAGCCCAGGCGCAGCACGGACAGGCCCAGCCGGTAGTCATTGCTGCCCTCGGCGCGCTGCAGAAAGCCCATGGCCTCCAGCGTGTTGAGCATGCGGAAAATCGTGGCGCGCGGCAGCTGCAGGCGGCGCGCCAGCTCGGGCGCGCCCAGCGTGGCATTGCCGCGCCCGAACTCCTGCAGCAGGCGCAGGCCGCGCTCCAGCGCGGGCACCATGTACTTGTCGGCGCCGTTGTCCGCGCTCTCGGTGTTCTCGGAAGAGGGGGTGTCGGTCATGGCGAAACCCCTTCAATTCATCACGAAGCCGCCGTTGACGGGCAGCACCTGCCCCGTCACGAAGCGCGCGCCATCGGACAGGGCATAGGCCACGGCGCCCGACACATCCTCGGGCCGCTGCTCGCGCTGCAGCGCGCGCTGGTCGATGTACAGGCGGTGGCGATGCTCAGGCACGTACTCCGTGGCCTCCACCAGCACCAGGCCCGGCGCCACGGCGTTGATGGTGATGCCGTCGGCCCCCAGCTCGCGCGCCATGGAGCGCGTCATGGCCATTACCGCGCCCTTGCTGGCCACATAGGCCATCAGGTTGGGGGCGCCCCACATCGCGGTGTCGGACGCCAGGTTGACGATGGCGCCCCGGCCGCTGTCGCGCAGCGCGGCGCGGCAGGCACGCGTCATCAGCCACACGCCGCGCACGTTCACGTTCATCACCTGGTCCCACTTGTCCAGATCGATGTCGTCCATGCCCTTGCCGCCCGAATCGGTCACGGCCGCGTTGTTCACCAGGCCGTCCAGCCCGCCCAGCGCCTGCACCGCCTGCTGCGCGCAGCGCTCTATCGACTCCGGATTGCCGGCATCCAGCCCGAAGCCATGGGCCTCGAAGCCCTGCGCACGCAGCCGGGCCACGGACTCGGCCAGCAGCTCCTCGCGCAGATCGGCCATGGCGACACGCGCGCCCTGCTCGCAAAAGGCCTTGGCGAACGCAAAGCCCAGGCCGCGCGCCGAGCCTGTGACGAGGATGCGGCGGCCGGCAAGCTGGCCTGTGGAGGGCGTGGTGTTCATGGCGTACCTCAATCGAAGGGGGTTTGTGTCTGTTTCAAATTTGAAATGACACTTTTTTCTTGAAACAAGCGTGAGTTTAGGACTGATGGTTCGGGGTGGGATTGGGGAAAACACGGAGGCGTGTGGGAAATGGATGACAGAGGTGTGTCTGGGTGTGTTTTGGATGGGGGCTTTTATGGCTTGTGAGGACATGCCCGCCCTGCGGGCGGGAGCCGGGTTTCGGCCCGGCGGCCGACCTCCTTTTCTTTGATTCGTCAAAGAAAAGGAGGCAAAAGAAAGACGACCCGAATGACCACGGCGCAGGCGCTGACATACGGGGAGTGAGTGCGGGCCTTCGCTTCGCTCGGCCTGGGGTTTGAGGCGGGGTTGTGGAATGCCTCTATGATTTCGGTGACCCCCTGTTCCGGGGCTGGTGCTTGAAAACACCATCAACACACAGCGGCAGAGCCTCCCCGAAAGTGAGGCCTCGTCACGTCTGAACACTTGGACAGTGGGCATCGCACCCGCACGGACAGTGGGCATCGCACCCGCACGTCCACACGGTTTTGGATGGGATGGGGCTACCCGCAAGGCTGCCCGCACGTCTATCCGGCCGAGCGCAGCGAAGGCCCGAGCAAATTCCCCGTATGTCAGCGCCTGCGTCGGGCCGCCTGCGGGGTTGCCCGGCAGCGCAGCGAAGGGGTCGTGGGCATTCGGGTTGCCGTCTGTGACCTGACCTTTCTTGGCGAATCAAGAAGGGCCATCGGCTGCCGGGCCAGGAACCATGCATCAAACCAAGCAACCACAGTGGCAGGAATTCCCCTCAATTCCAGCGTCAAAGCTTTGGCCTCCGATGACACACGGGCTGCACGGTCATCAGTAACGATACGCAGCAAAATAGTACTTTTTTAGATACACTTTTCCGATGGAAGAGCCCATTCTTTCCGTTGTCTTCTACCGATCCGATGCCGGCAAGGAGCCCGTGCGTGACTGGCTTCGTGAACTTACGGTGGAAGACCGCAAAGCCATCGGCGCCGATATCAAGACCGTCCAATACAACTGGCCTCTGGGCATGCCGGTAGTACGCAAGATGGAGCCAGGACTGTGGGAGGTGCGGTGCAGCATTGCCGATGGCATCGCACGTGTCCTATTCACGGCCCAGAATGGAAAAATGGTTCTGCTGCATGGCTTCATCAAGAAGTCGGCCAACACCCCCGGGCCGGATCTGACAACTGCCAGAAACCGGCTCAAGAAGCTGAGGAATACCCCATGAACAAACATCTAGGCAGCAATTTCGATGACTTCCTCGAAGAAGAAGGCCTGCTTGAGGAGGCCACAGCTATCGCAGTGAAGCGGGTGATTTCCTGGCAATTCGCACAGGCGATGAAAGCCCAGAAAGTCAGCAAGACCGAGATGGCGACACGCATGCGCACCAGCCGCATGGTGGTGAACCGCCTGCTGGACGAAAACGACACCGGCGTCACCCTGGCCACGTTGGCCCGCGCCAGCGTGGCGCTTGGCACGGCTTTGCACTTTGAACTGGACGATGCGACGGTTCCCCAGGCATCAGCGGCATAAAAGCACGACCGCCCAGCGCTGCGCTTACAGCCGCCGCAAAAACCCATCAACAACCCGCAACGCGTACCGGCTCGCCACCACCCGCACAAACTCCGCAAAGTCCACATGCGCACTGTCATCCGCCCGATCGGAAACCGTCCGCATCGCCGCAAACGGCACGCCATAGTCCAGGCAGGCCTGCGCCACGGCGGCCCCTTCCATCTCCACCGCCAGCACCTCATGCCCCGCAGCCCGCAGGCCCTGCGCCAGGGCCTGCGAAGCCCCTGCCGTGCCCACGAACTGGTCACCACTGGCAATCAGCCCCTGGTGCGCGCGCGGCGCCGTGGCGGCGTGGGCGGCGCGCAGGTCTTCGCCCGCCTCGGCCACGCAGGCCTGGGCGGCGGCCAGCAGCGCGGCCGTCATTTCGGGGTCGCAGGGCAGGCGCGTGCGGCCGTAGCCGGGCATTTCCCAGCGCGGGAAGATGGGCGAGGCGTCCAGGTCGTGCTGCAGGTATTCGCCGGCCACGACGACATCGCCCACGCGCACGCCTTCGCCCAGGCCACCGGCCACGCCGGTGAAGGCGATGCGGCGCACGCCGAAGCGTTCGATCAGCGCCGTGGCCGTGGTGGCCGCCGCCACCTTGCCTATGCCTGACAGCGCGCAGACCACGTCGTGCCCATGCAGGCGCCCGCGCCAGAACATGCGGCCGGCGTGGGCCGTGCCCTGGGCGTCGGACATGGCATGGACCAGGCCTTCCTGTTCCTGCGGCAGGGCACTGAGGATGGCGATGGTCATGGTGGCTTCTCTTTCAACGGCACAGGCAAAGAGCAAAGGCGGCCCGGGGGCCGCCTGCGGGGCGAAAGTGCCATTGTGCCGCGAGCCCGCGCCCGCTCCGGCTCAGATGGCGATGGCCGTGGCCTGGTTGAGCACGGCGCGCACCACGCTGTAGACGGTGAGGGCCGAGGTCTTGGGGTTGGCCTCCAGCGGCTTGCCGCGCATGGTCAATTCCATGGAACCGAAGGCGCCGCGCGCGGCCACATGGTGCACGTTCTCGTCCACGGCCGGGTCGGCGTACAGGCGCACCGTGGTGCGGTCCAGGCCCATGCCGGCCAGCGACAGGGTGGCGGCCACGTTGGCGTTCTTGGGGTAGAGCTGGGCGGCCTCGCGTGCGCTGCCTTCGAAGATGCAGAAGGCTTTCTTGAGGCTGGCGAGGTCGCAGCGCTGTTCTGCGGGCGTGCCGGTCCAGGCCAGGGGCGGCTTGCGGCCGGTGTAGACCACTTCGTCCAGGCCGCCGATGCGCGCGGCGGCCAGCGCATCCACGCCGCCGATGGCGCCCGACAGCAATTGCACCTGGGTGCCTCCGGCCTCGGCCGCGGCCTGCACGGCCTCGGCCATGCCGGGGGCGCTGAGTGCGCCGATGGAGGCCACGACGGCAGGAATGCCGCGCCGCAGGGCGGGCAGCACATGCTCTTCGATGGCGGCATGGCCTGCGCATTCGACGATGAGGTCGGGCCGGTCTTCGGCCGCCAGCGCAGGCAGTGCGCGGGCCTGGGGCGCATGCCGGGCCAGGGTGGAGCGCACGGCGTCCGTCACTTCGGGAACAAGCACCCAGCCCACTTGCACCGCGGCATGGCCCTTGAGCAGTTCGAGCACGCTGGCGCCAATCGCACCGCAGCCAATCACAGCAATATTCATCGTCATTTCTTTCTGAGCAAGAACGCGCTGAAGGCCGGTGGGAGCACCAGTTCCTCAGCGCAGAAAACCAGGATGCTGGGTGCGCAGGTGGCCCGTCAGTTCGACGGCGGCCTCGCGCACCTGTTCCACCCAGTGCGCCATGCGCCCGGGTGCGATTTCGGTGAAGGCCACGGCCATGCCCAGGCCCGCGATGATGCGGCCCTGCGCATCGCGCACGGGCGCGGCAATGCTGGAGACGCCGGGCTCGTAGAAGCCCTCGCCCATGGCGTAGCCGCGCTCGCGGTCCTGCAGCAGCAGTTGCTGCAGTTGCTGCACGTCGCGCGGCGTGCTTTCCGAGAATTGCGGCAGTTCGCTGCCGCCGAAGAGCTGGCGCAGCTGGTCTGCGTCCATGTCCTGCAGCAGGGCGCGGCCTAGCACGGTGGCATGGGCCGGCAGGCGCGAGCCCACGCGCACGGCGCCCTGGAAGGCGCCGGCCGGCGCAATGCGCGCCACGTAGACCACGGAGGTGCCGTCCAGCAGCGCCAGGTTGGTGGTGAAGCCCAGGCGCTCGCATAGCGCCTGCAGCACGGGCTCGGCCAGCTGGGCCAGCGGCTGGGTGGACAGGTAGTCGTAGCCCAGGCGCAGCACGGACAGGCCCAGCCGGTACTCGGTGCCCGAGCGTTGCAGATACCCCATGTTCTCCAGCGTCGTCAGCATCCGGAACACCGTGGAACGCGGCAGCGCCAGGGTGCGCGCCAGGTCGGGCGCGCTCCACACGGGCTGCGAAGGCGTGAAGCAGGCCAGCAGGCGCAGGCCGCGCTCCAGCGCGGGGACGGTGTAGCGGTCGTTGTCGTTCGAGAGGGTTTCGGAGGTGTCGCTCATCGCAATTCGGGCCGGTAGGCCATCAGGTCAGCAGGGTGGCCAGCCTCTGTGCGACATCCGCAGGTTGTTCGACGACAGAGGCATGGCCGGCTGCCGCAAGCGTAACGTACCGCGCGCCCAGCCTTTGGGCCCAGGCCGCGCAGGCAGCGGGCGGCGTGACCACGTCGTGCTCGCCCACCCAGACCTCGACCGGCATGGCCAGTTGCCCCGCCGCCTGCCCCAGGTCGCTGCCGCACAGCAGCTCCACGGCCTGGGCGTAGCCGGCAGCATGCAGGCGCGCCGTGTTCCAGCGCACCCATCGGCGCACGGGCTCGGGCGCGGCGGGCGAGACCAGGCGCTGGTCGATGGCGGCGGCCAGGCCTTCGATGCCTTTTTCCTGCAGGGCCGCAAGACGGCCCTGGCGTACCTTGGCCTGCTGCTCGCCCATGCCGGGTGCGCCATAGCCGCCAGCGGGGCTGATCAGCACCAGTTGCCGCACGCGCCCGGCACCGGCCTGCACCGCCCAGGGCGTGCCCATGAGCGCGCCCAGCGAGTGGCCCACCAGCAGGCAGCGGCGCACGCCCAGCGCCTGCAGCGACTGCTCCAGCACGCGGGCGTAGTCGGCGCCCGTGGGCGCGGCGGGTGCCAGCGGCGTGGAGCGGCCGTAGCCGGGCGCGTCCCAGGCCAGCACACGCGTGCGCGGCGCCAGCTCCAGGGCCACGTCCAGCCAGGAGGCGGCGCCCGAGCTGATGCCGTGCAGCATCACCACGGCAAAGTCCGAGGCCGTGTCGCCGGCCTCGCGCCAGGCGGCCTGAGCGCCACCGGGCAGGGCGATGAGGTGTTCGGGGAACTGCGCCTGAAGGCGCTGCTCCATGCATGCTGTTACCGAGGGGGTCATTTCAGTTATCCATGGCGGTGGCATGGCCCTTCAGCCATGAGACTGGCACGATCCAGGCCAGGGACAGCCAGCAAGGGCCGCCCCGCCGCGAGGCTGTCGTCCCCCTTTCAAGGGGGAAGGCGCGAAGCGCCTCAGGGGGTGCTCCATTTCTAACGTTTGATTTTTGCCAGAGGGTGCTCGGGCGGGTATGTGGGCGTGATGGGCTTCTTGGCGCCCAGCATCACGCACATCAGCGCGTCTTCGTCGCCGATGTTGATTTCCTCGCGGTACACGCCGGGCGGCACGGAGACCACGTCGCGGTCGGTGAGGATGGTCTCGAAGCGCTGGCCGTCCTTCTCCAGCACGAGCTTGAGCTTGCCGCGGATCAGGAAGAAGACTTCCTCCACATCCGTGTGCAGGTGCGAGGGGCCTTCATTGCCGGCCGGGATGACCATGGTGGAGAAGGTGAAGTTCTCGGACGGAATGGTATTGCTGTCCGACGCCACGCCCGTGCCGCCCGTGCCGATGTAGCGCATCTGGCCACGGCGGTACTTGGGGTCGAAGTCGGCCTGGAACTTCAGCGCATCGAAGTCGTACTTGCGCGTGGAAAACCGCGCCACGCGCGACTCCATCCATTGTTCGAAGCTGGAGCCTTCGGGCTGGTCCCAGGTGCGGGGCGTGTTCTGAGCGGATTCGGACATGTGTCTCTCCATCAACGTCGGTGGATCATGGCGGGGAAGGCGCCGTTTGTTTTATCCATGAATCACAGTTCATGGGGTAAAACAATTATAGAAAGATTGATCGCACGCAACAAGGGCCACATGCGCAGCGGCATGTGGCCCCTTTGCTGCCCAGTCTGTTCAGGGAACAGCGATGCGAGTGCCTCAGGCAGCCATGCTGCGCCGCCCAGGCCGAAAGCCCGCCTGGCTGGCCGGCCAGACCACGGACAGGCAGGCCAGCGCCAACACCGCCAGCGCCCAGGGCAAGGCGGAGGCACCCCGCCAGCCCAGCAGCAGTCCGCCGGCCACGCCGCCGCTCGCCACGGCCAGGTTGAAGACCGTCACCAGCATGGACTGGGCCACGTCAGCGCCCTCGCCTGCCGCGTCGGCCAGCGCGGTCTGCAGCAGCGTGGGTGCGCCGCCAAAGCTCAGGCCCCAGGCCGCAACCCCGATCAGAACGGCCACGGCCGACTGCCCGGCCAGGCCCAGCACCAGCGCAGACACGGCGAACAAGGCCAGGCTCAGCACGGTGAGCGCGCGCAGCCAGCGGTCCACCAGCAGGCCCGTGAGCCAGATACCGGCAATGGCCGCAAGGCCGAACAGCAGCAGCACCCCATCCACCCTTTGCCCCAGACCCGCCGAAGCCAGGAAGGGCGCGATGAAGGTGTAGAGCATGTTGTGGGCCAGCATCCAGCCGAACAGCGCCAGCAGCACGGGGCGCACGCCGGGTACGAGCAGGATGCGCGCCACGGGCTGGCGTTGGTGCGCCGTCTGCCCGGCGTAATCCGGCACACCCAGCCGCACCCAGGCCAGCAGCAGCAGGCACAGCGCCGACAGCGCCCAGAACACGCCGCGCCAGTCGAACAGGCTGCCCAGCCAGGCGCCCAGCGGCACGCCGGCCGCCAGGGCCAGCGGCTGGCCCACGCCCGCCACGGCCAGTGCGCGCCCCTGCAGATGCGGCGGCACCATGCGCCGCGCATAGCCGGCCACCAGCCCCCAGATCACGCCGGCAGCCATGCCTGCGGCAAAGCGGGCGACCAGGGTCAGGCCGTAGTGGCCGGACAGCGCGGTGAGGCTGTTGAAAAGCAGCAGCCCGCCCACCACCGCCATGAACAGCGGCCGGCGCCTGAGGCCGCGCGTGGCGGCCACGACGGGAATGGCGGCCAGTACCGAACCCAGCGCGTACAGCGTGACCATCTGGCCGGCCATGGCTTCGGACACTGCCAGTCCCGTGCCGATCTGGGGCAGCAGGCCGGCCGGCAGGGTCTCGGTCATGATGGCCAGAAAGCCTGCCATCGCCAGGGCCAGCAGCCTGCCCAGCGGCAGGCCTGTGTCGCCGGAGGTGTCCATGGGCTGGTTCATTGCCTTTTCCTCGCTGCGCATCTCAGGCATGGGAGGCTGGATGGGATGCCAGGTGGGATGCCGCCATGTCCTTGTCGCCATGCCCGGCGGCCAGCGCGCGCTCGAAGCGGCGCAGCCCGGCCTGGGCGCCATCCAGCAGCAGGCCTGCGCCGGCTGCGGCATCGGCCACCAGTTGCGCGTCCTTGACGGCATTGGCCACGGTGAAGCTGGCGTCGTAGCGGCCTGACAGCATGGCAGCGGCCTTGGCCTGGAAGAAGCCGCTGTCCATGGGCCCGCCCGTGACGGCATCGACCACCAGGGCCGGCTCTATGCCCAGCCCCTTGGCCAGCGCCAGGCTTTCGGCCAGGCCATGCGTGAGTGCGAAGGCCCAGTGGTTGAGCGCCAGCTTGAGCCGGCTGGCGGCGCCTGCCTGCTGCGCAATCCACAGGCTGCGTTTGCCAATGGCATCGAACACCGGCTGCACCTGGCCGCGCTGCGCCAGCGGGCCTGCGGCCAGGATGACCAGCTGGCCCTGCTCGGCAGGCTGGCGCGTGCCCTGCACGGGGCAGTCGTAGAACACCAGGCCATGCCGATCGGCGAATTGCGCCAGCGGCGCGATGGCGTCCACACCCACCGTGCTCAGTTGCAGCCACAGCGTGCCCGGCTGCAATGCTGGCGCTGCAGCCTGCATGGCCTGCAGCACGGCCGGGCCGTCCTTGAGCACGGTGACGACGATGCGGGCGCCACGCACGGCGTCGGCCACATCGCCGCAGGCCTGAACGCCGTCGGCCGCAAGGGCCTGGGCCTTGGCGGCCGTCCGGTTCCAGGCGCGGACGGTGAAACCCTTGCGTTGCAGGTTGCGCGCGACGGGCGCACCGATCAGGCCCGTGCCGAGCACGGCAATGGTGGTTTGAAGGTTTGAATGCATGGGAACTCCAGGGTGATGAGAGAGTGAAACAGACACGGAACACTGAAATCCGGGGTTATTGGAACGATCATTCCAATTTGAGGAAAATAAAAACCCGCAACGGCACGACATGCGCGCGGCGGGTGACGGGTGGCCGGCTATTGCGCCTGCAGCGCCATGTCGACCACGTCGACCACGTCCATCAGGCACTGGCGGCGCTGCGGCGCGCTGCTGCCCTTGCCCAGCACGCGCAGGCCCTGCACGGTGTTCAGGACGAAGCGCGCCAGGGCGCGCGGCTTTTTGCTGTCGGTGATGTCGCCTTCCTGCTGGCCGCGCAGGATGAGCTTTTCCAGCGCCTTTTGCAGGCGCTGGAAGTTGCCGGCCACCCTCTCGGCCACGGCCTCGTCATGGCCGGCCAGCTCCAGCGCGGCATTGGCGACCAGGCAGCCACGGCGCCCGGCATCGCTCAATTCGTCCTGCACGATGCGCAGCAGCAGCTGCCGCACCAGGTCCCGGGCGCGTCCCGGGCCGGACAGCAGTTCCACGTTGGAGGTGGTCACGGCCTCATAGCGGCGCAGCGCATGCTGGAACAGCCCCTGCTTGTTCTCGAAGGTGCCGTACAGGCTGCTGCGCGACAGGCCCGTGCCGTCCACCAGGTCCTGCACCGAGGTGGCCGCGTAGCCGCGCTGCCAGAAGACCTGCATGGCGGCGTCAGCGATGTCATCGGGGTCGAAGTCCTTGGTGCGCATGGTGGCTCATTGAATTGGAACGATCATTCCAATCAATGTAGGCGGCCGTTTCACGGCTGTCAAGATGGCGCCAAAGGGCCTTCACTCGCAGGGAATTTCCAGCCCCACCTTCACGCGGTCCAGCGCCACGATGGTCTTGAACCATTTGACGTTGGGGTTCTCGGCGAACAGGCGCCGCGCCAGGGCCTCGTACTCCTGCATGGTGGCCACGGTGAGCACGAGCACGAAGTCCACCTCGCCCGTGACGTAGTAGCACTGCTGGACCTCGGGCACGGCGAAGTGCGACTTCATGGCGTTGAGCGCGTCGATGCTGGTGCGCTCGGTCATGACCTCCACGATGATGGTGATGGGCCGGCCCACGCGCGTGGGGTCCACGGTGGCGGCCTGGCCCGTGATCACGCCTTCGGCCTGCATGCGCTTGAGGCGGCGCTGCACGGCGGCCGTGGACAGGTTGACCTGCTCGGCCAGCAGGCGCAGCGGCACCGTGCTGTCGCGCTGGACGATGGCCAGGATGGCGCGGTCGAAGCCGTCCAGGTCGGCCAGGTGAGCAGGGTGGGCGGTGTGCTTGGTCATGGGAAGCAAGGACTTTTGGAGGGTGAGAAATTTTCTCGCAAACACCCCCAATTCAGAGACCAAAAAACAGGTGCCGCGAAATAGTATTTCGTCGTTTTCCGCATCCAACGCATGCGGACCTGCCTGCCGAGAAAGCCCATCCCATGGCCACCCTGCTCCACCTGTCTCCCGTGTTTCTTGTGATGTCCATGCTCATGGTTTTGCGCCGCCCGCCTGTGCAGGCGGCCATGGCCGGGGCGGCGCTGGTCGCCCTGCTGTGGCTGGTCGATGCCTGGATGGCGACGGGCGCCGCCGCTTCCGGCGCCGCCCTGGCCGCAGCGCGCGACACGGGCGTGCTGTTCCTCAGCACGGCCTTCGTGATCGTGCCGGGCCTGGGCTTCGTGATCCTCATCGAACGCATGGGCGTGAACCAGGCGCTGAGCCGGTGGGTGCGCTCCCTGGGCCTGGGGCCGGCCGATCAGGTGGTCTTCATCGTGCTGGGCCTGGCGCCGCTGCTGGAGGCGATGACGGGCTTTGGCGTGTCGCTGATCGCCACCGTGCCGCTGCTGCTGAGCCTGTTCGAGCGGCGCGCCGCGCTGCGCATGGCGCTGGCGGGCATGGCCATCATGCCCTGGGGCACGCTGGGCCTGGCCACAGTGATCGGTGCCTCGCTGGCCCATGTGGACGCGGCCGCGCTGGCCGCTGTGTCCTCGCTGACCAGCACGCCGGTGTTCCTGGTGCTGGGCGCCCTGTCCCTGCATCTGGCCGGCGAGCGCGGGGCGCGGGCCTGGCTGCTGCTGGGCGGCTTCGGCCTGCTGTTCGTGGGCGTGCTGCATGGCATCAGCCGCTGGCTGGGGCCCGAGGTGGCGGGCGTGGGCGCAGGCTTTGCGGTGGCGCTGGGCATGCTGGTGCGTGCCCAGCGCATGCGCGGCCGTGCCCAGGCGGCACCCGGCTGGCCGCGACAGGCCTGGCCGTATCTGGCGCTGGCCCTTGCCATCGTGCTGCTCAAGCTGCTGGCCCTGGGCACGCAGTGGGACCAGCGCTGGATCGTGCAGGGTGCCCAGGTGGCCTGGAAGCCGCTGGCCTCGCCCGGTGTGGCGCTGACGCTGGTGCTGGGCCTGCTGCTGGTGCGCGGCGCCGGCAACGGCATCCCCCTGGCCAGCGCGCTGACCGCCCGCGCCAAACGCCCGCTGCTGACCATCTTCTTCTTCCTGGCCATGTCCCAGATGATGGTCAAGGCCGGCTTCCTGTCCGGCTTGGTGCAGCTGCTGGCCGAACTGGCGCCCGCTGCCCTGGCGCCCATCGTGGCGGCCTTCGGCGCACTGGCCGGCTACATGACGGGCTCCAACGTGGGCGGCAACGCGATCTTCATGCCCGCCATCGCCCTGCTGCCCGAGTCCTCGCGCCTGCTGCTGGCCGCCGTGCACAACAGCGCCACCGGACATGCGGCGCTGGGCTCCCTGTCCATCGTGATGCTGGTGCTGGGCCTGGCACGGACCAATGCCCAGGAAGAAGGCGAGCTGGTGCGCTTCGGCTTTGCGCTGGCCTGCCTCAATGCGGCGGCCGTGGCGCTGGCGGCGCTGGTCCTGGCGGGTCTGGGCGTGTTCTGAAGACGTGTTCCTTTCCAATGAAAAGAGGCGCCGCAGCGCCTCTTTGCAAACACGGCAAGCCGCCCGCGCTACTTGCCGTCGCGCAGCTCCCGGCGCAGGATCTTGCCGACCGGGGTCTTGGGCAGCTCGGTGCGGAACTCGATCACGCGCGGCCGCTTGTAGCCCGTGAGGTTGTCGTGGCAGAAGTCGCGCACGGCCTGTTCGGTGAGGCTGTCGTCCTTGCGCACGATGACCAGCTTGACGGCCTCGCCGGTCTTCTCGTCGGGCACGCCGACCACGGCGCATTCGAGCACGCCGGGGCAGTTGGAGACCACGTCCTCCACTTCATTGGGATAGACGTTGAAGCCGCTGACCAGGACCATGTCCTTCTTGCGGTCCACGATCTTGAAGTAGCCGCGCTCGTCCATGGTGCCGATGTCGCCGGTGCGGAAATATCCGTCGGCGGTGAAGACCTTGGCGGTTTCGTCGGGGCGCTGCCAGTAGGCGGCCATGACCTGCGGGCCCTTGATGGCCAGTTCGCCGCGCGCGCCCAGTTCGGTCACGTCGTTGCCGTCGTCATCGACCAGCTTGAGATAGGTGCTGGGCAAGGGCACGCCGATGGTGCCCGAGAACTCGGTGGAGGTGACCGGGTTGCAGCTGACCGTGGGGCTGGTCTCCGACAGGCCATAGCCCTCGCAGATGGGGCAGCCGGTCTTTTGCAGCCACAGCTGGGCCACGGCGCTTTGCACGGCCATGCCGCCGCCGACCGAGACCTTCAGGTGCGACCAGTCCACGGTGTTGAAGTCCGGGTGGTTGGCCAGGCCGTTGAACAGCGTGCTCACGGCGGGGAAGCTGTGAAAGCGCTGCGTGGACAGCTGCTTGAGCGTGGCCTTGAGGTCGCGCGGGTTGGGGATCAGGATGGTCTTTCCGCCCGTGCGCATGGACAGCATCATGTTCACCGTGAAGGCGAAGATGTGGTACAGCGGCAGCGCGCAGATGCTGGTGGGCTGCTCGCCCTGAGGCACCTTGCCCATGGCAGGCAGGTTCCAGGCCTCGGACTGCAGCACGTTGGCAATGATGTTGCTGTGCAGCAGCACGGCGCCCTTGCTCACGCCCGTGGTGCCGCCCGTGTACTGCAGCAGGGCCATGTCGGAGGCCTGCAGCTGCGGCGCCTGGAAGGGCGAGCGCATGCCCTTGGCCAGCGCATCGTTGAAGCGCACGGCCCCCGGCAGCGAGAACGGCGGCACCAGCTTCTTGACCTTGCGCACCACGTAGTTGACGATGGCGCCCTTGAGCATGCCCAGCTGGTCGCCCATGGTGCACAACACCATGTGCTGCACGGGCGTGGCGGCCTTGCAGGCCTGCAGCGTGTGGGCGAAGTTCTCGATGATGACGATGGCCTTGGCGCCCGAGTCCTTGAGCTGGTGCTCCAGCTCGCGCGCCGTGTACAGCGGGTTGACGTTGACCACGACGAAGCCCGCACGCAGCACGGCGGCCACGGCCACGGGGTACTGGGGAATGTTGGGCATCATCAGCGCCACGCGGTCACCGCGGGCCAGGCCCAGGCTCTGCAGATAGGCGGCGAAGGCGCGGCTTTGCGCATCGACCTGCGAGTAGGTCAGCTCCTTGCCCATGAAGGAATAGGCCACGCGGTCCGCGTAGCGGCTGAAGGCCTCCTCCATCAGGGCCACCAGCGAGGGGTATTGGGAGGGATCGATGTCGGCGGGCACACCTGCCGGATAGGCACCCAGCCATGGGCGGTCACTCATGCTGCTCGTCTCCTGGTTTCTCGATTGAACGTGCATTCTCATAAAAAGCACGGTCGTTCGATACTGTGATAACCCTAGTACTACCCCTAGGGTCACCATTGCGTTGCTCCAGGTCAAAGCTCGCCGGGCCGCGCAGGCCCCCGATCACAGCCCCGTTCAATCCCAGGCGGGAGCCAGTCCGTCAGGGCTGACCTGGCGGTCGCCGCGTTCCAGCGCGGCGATGCGCTGCATGTCTTCGGCGCCCAGCACCAGCTGGCAGCTGTCCAGGTTGGCCTGCAGGTGGGCGCGCTGGGTGGACGAGGGAATGACGGCATAGCCCATGGCCATGGCCCAGGCCAGCGCCACCTGGGCGGGCGTGGCGCCGTGGGCGGCGGCGATGTCGGCCAGCACGGGATCGGCCAGCAGCTTGCCGTAGCCCAGCGTCATGTACGAGGTGGTGTGAATGCCCTGCTGGCGTGCGAAGTCGGTGACGGCACGGTTTTGCAGATAGGGGCTCAGTTCGATCTGGTTGGTGGCGATGTTCGCGGCGCCCACGGCGGCGACGGACTGCTGCAGCAGCGCGATGTTGAAGTTGGACACGCCGATGTGGCGCGTCAGCCCCTGCTCCCTGGCGCGCATGAGGGCGCCCAGGCTGTCCTCCAACGGCACGCTGCGCGAGGGCCAGTGGATCAGCGTCAGCTCCACATGGTCGGTGCGCAGGGCTTCAAGGCTGCGCTCCAGGCTGGGGATCAGCGCGTCGGCGGACAGGTTCTCGGTCCAGATCTTGGTGGTGAGGAAGAGCTGATCGCGCGGCACGGCGCTGGCGGCGATGGCGGCACCCACATCGGCCTCGTTGCCGTAGATCTGGGCGGTGTCGATGGCGCGGTAGCCCACCTCCAGGGCCTGGCCCACGGAGTGGCGCACCACCTCATCCTTGAGGCGGAAGGTACCCAGGCCGAACGCGGGCACCACGGAAGCGAGAGAGGCAGTCGATGTCATGCAGGTCTTTCAAAAAAGCAAACAAGGCGCGGAACCACGCCCCGAAGACTGCAGTCTGGCGGGTTAACGCTTGCAGATAAAGCCTGGTATCAGCAGAAAATATTTGACGCTGGAGCAACAATTGCGCCAAGCTGGCGCCCCATGAAAACCACCCTGGACGAGTTGCAGGCCTTTCGCGCCGTGATCGACTGCGGCAGCATCACGGCGGCGGCCGAGCAGTTGGGACAGACCACCTCGGGCATCAGCCGCAGCCTGTCGCGCCTGGAAAGGAAGCTGGCCACCACCCTGGTGAGGCGCACCACGCGCAGCCTGGAGCTGACCGAGGAAGGCGCGCGCTTCCTGGCCCGCGCGCGCGAGGTGCTGCAGGCCCTGGACGCGGCCGAGGAGGAGCTGGCCGCGCGGCGCCAGGCGCCTGCCGGGCTGCTGCGCGTCAACGCGGCCTCGCCCTTCATGCTGCATGCCATCGTGCCCCTGGTCGGCGAGTTCCGCGCGCTCTATCCGCTGATCACGCTGGAGCTGAACACCGATGACCTGCACATCGACCTGCTGGCCCAGCGCACCGACATCGCCATCCGCATCGGCGAGCTGCGCGACTCCACGCTGCATGCGCGGCTGCTGTGCCACAGCCTGCTGCGCGTGCTGGCCAGCCCTGCCTACCTGCAGGCCCATGGTCCCGTGTCCAGCGTGGCCGAGCTGGCGCGCCACCAGCGCATCGGCAACAGCCAGGTGCCCGGCCTGAACCACTGGCCGCTGCGCACGCCCGAGGGCGGCGACCGCTGGGACGCCGCGCCCCAGCTCACGGCCTCCAGCGGCGAGACCATGCGCCAGCTGGCCCTGGCGGGCCAGGGCGTGGTCTGCCTGGCCGACTTCATGACCGTGCGCGACCGTGCCCAGGGCGACCTGGTGCAGGTGCTGGCGCGCGAGACCGCGCAGCAGCGCCAGCCCATCCACGCCGTCTACTACCGCAACACGGCGCTGGCCGCGCGCATCACGGCCTTCCTGGACTTTCTCGCGCAGCGCCTGGCGCAGTCCTGAGAGCCCTGTGACGTCCGCCTGAACGGCTTGATCGGCCCGTTCGGCTTGTGCATGCAGGGCGCATGCATATGCGTTTTGCTTCGTTGCAACAGGGCTGGCGGTTTTACAGAATCCGGGATTCGCCGCAGCAGGCATGGGCCGGCTGCGGCCGGAGACCGCCTTGCCCCACCTGATCGAGAGCTTTGCCGACATGGCGCCCTTCGTGGCCCTGCGGCGCGACCTGCATGCCCATCCCGAACTGGGCTTCGAGGAACACCGCACCTCGGCCATCGTGGCCGAACGCCTGGCCGCCTGGGGCGTGGAAGTGCACACCGGCCTGGCCGGCACGGGCGTGGTCGGCGTGGTGCGCGGCAGGCACGCAGACGCACGCCACGGCATGCGCACCATCGGCCTGCGCGCCGACCTGGATGCGCTGCCGCTGGAAGAAGAAAACCGGTTCGCCCACCGCTCTCAGCACGCAGGCCGCATGCATGCCTGCGGCCATGACGGCCACACCACCATGCTGCTGGCGGCGGCCTGGCACCTGGCACGCACAGGTGACTTCGCGGGCACGGCGCACCTGATCTTTCAGCCGGCCGAAGAGATGGGCAAGGCCGGCGCACGCAGGATGATCGACGAAGGCCTGTTCCAGCGCTTTCCCTGCGATGCGGTCTTCGCCCTGCACAACTTCGCGCTGGACCGCGTGGGCAGCTTCGCGCTCAACCCGGGCGCGCTCATGGCCTCCAGCAACACCTTCCGCATCGTGCTGCATGGCCAGGGCACGCATGCCTCGCTGCCGCACACGGGCATCGATCCGGTGGCCGCCACCATTGACCTGGCCCAGCAGCTGCAGACCCTGGTCGCGCGCCATGTGGATTCACGCGAACGCGCGCTGCTGGCCGTCACGCAGATCCAGGGCTCGGACGCGCCCAACGTGATTCCCGACAGCGCCTGGGTGGGCGGCACGGTGCGCACCTTCTCCGTGGCGGCGCTGGACATCCTCGAAGCCGCCTTGCGCCGCCAGGCCGAACACACGGCCCTGGCCCACGGCTGCCGGGCCGAGATCCATTTCCGGCGCGCCTCGCCGCCCCTGGTCAACCACGCGGCCGAGTCCGCCTTCGCCGCCGCCGTGATGCGCGAGATCGCGGGCGACGACGCCGTGGACACGCAGTTCACCGGCGTGCTGGCGGCCGAGGACTTCGCCCACATGCTGCAGGCGCGGCCCGGCTGCTACGCCTTCATCGGCAACGGCCAGGGCGATCACCGACTGCCCGGCCATGGCGAAGGCCCCTGCCTGATCCACAACCGCTCCTACGACTTCAACGACGACATCCTCGCCATCGGCGCCAGCTACTTCGTGCGGCTGGTGGAGCGGTGGCTTGCCGTCCCCCAGGAAACTTCCCCATGAAAACCCCTCACCCCTCTCCCGTCACCCGCCGCGCTCTGCTGGCAGCAGCCCTGGCCCTGGGACTGGCACCGGCCGTGCACGCCGAGCGCGTGATCCGCATCGTCGTGCCCTTCGGCGCGGGCGCCACGCAGGACACGGTGGCACGCACCTTCAGCAATGAACTGGGCCAGGCCCTGGGCGCCACCGTGGTGGTGGAAAACCGGGCGGGCGCGGGTGGCAGCGTGGGCACGGCCCAGGTGGCCAAGTCCGCGCCGGACGGCAACACCCTGGTGCTGGCTGCGGCCAGCCACAACCTGGCCGGCCATCTGTACGCGAAGCTGCCCTATGACCCGCTCAAGGACTTCGTGGGCGTGTCCTTCCTGGGCCGCACGGGCTATGTGGTGGGCGTGCCGGCCGCCTCGGGCGTGCAGACCCTGGGCGAGCTGCTGCAGCGCGCCAGGGCCCAGCCCGGCCAGCTCAACTATGCGTCGGCCGGCAATGGCAGCGCCTCGCACCTGGCCTCGGCCTCGCTGGCCGCGCAGGCGGGCATCAAGCTGCAGCACATCCCCATGAAATCCACGGGCGATGCCACCACCGAGCTGCTGGCCGGCCGCGTGCAGCTGGTCACGGGCGCCACCATCGGCATGCTGGCCTTCCAGAAGGACCCGCGCGTCAAACTGCTGGCCTATTCGGGCCAGCAACGCTCGCGCTTCCTGCCCGATCTGCCCACGGTGGCCGAGTCCGGCGTACCCGGCTATGCCTTCGACTCCTGGCTGGGCCTGCTGGCACCGGCCGGCACGCCGCCCGCCGAAGTGGAGCGCATCAACGCCGCCGTGCGCAAGGTGCTGGCCGAGCCCGTGGTGCAGGAGCGCCTGGCCCGCGTGGGCGTGGAAGCCGCCACCCTGCCGGCCGCCGAATTCCAGCGCCTGCTCAAGGACGACTGGGAAGCGTCCGGGCGCATCGTCAAGGCGGCCGACGTGCGCATCGAATAGTCACCCAGGCCGTCACAGCAGCTTGGTGCCCAGCGGAACCTCGCGGTCGGGCACGCACAGCGCCACCTCGCCGTTCTCGTTGTGGAATCCAGTGACCAGGCATTCCGAGCGCATGGGACCGATCTGCTTGCTGGGAAAGTTCAGCACGGCCACCACCTGGCGGCCTATCAGTTCCTCGGGCCGGTACAGCGCCGTGATCTGGGCGCTGGACTTGCGCAGGCCCAGTTCGGGGCCGAAATCGACCTGCAGCACATAGGCGGGGCGGCGCGCCTCCTTGAACACCCGGGCGTCCACGATGCGGCCCACGCGCAGCTCCACCTTGAGGAAATCGTCAAAGCCAATGGTCTCGTGCAATGCGGATGAAGTAGTCATGCGGCCATGATGCCGCGCCGCCGGTGCCGGCTTTGTCGAGCAACGCTTGCAGTGCGGGACAGTGGCGGGCTCACGAACGCGCGCAGGCATGCGCCAGCCGTGCCATCGCTTCCTGCTGCGGCAAATGCGCGAGGGCCTTCGCCGCCGGCAGATGCACAGAGCAGAAATAGGCCAGTCCCTGCGGATGGGACAGCATGCCGGCCTGCTCGGCGCAATGGTCGGCAAAGCACAGCCAGTCTCCGCGCAGCGGGCCGGGCTCCTGCGTCGGGTCCTTGTTGCAGACGCTGCAAAGGGCGGGTTGCATGGCGGTCGAATCACAAGTGACGAACAAGCCGCCAGTGTCGCAGCTTCCATGAAAAAGGCCGGCATCGCGTCCGATGCCGGCCTGGTGCGGGGCCCTCGACAGGCCCCGCAGCGGTTCGCGCCAGGATTACTTGGCGGCGACCACGCGCACCATTTCCAGGCACTTGTTCGAGTAGCCCCACTCGTTGTCGTACCAGGACACGACCTTCACGAAGGTCTTGTCCAGGGCGATGCCGGCTTCGGCATCGAACACCGAGGTGCAGGACTCGCCGCGGAAGTCCGTGGCCACGACCTTGTCTTCGGTGTAGCCCAGCACGCCCTTGAGCGCGCCTTGCGACTGGGCCTTCATTTCGGCGCAGATCTCTTCGTAGCTGGCTTCGCTGTTCAGCTCCACCGTCAGGTCCACCACCGACACGTCGGAGGTGGGCACGCGGAAGGACATGCCGGTCAGCTTCTTGTTGAGTTCGGGAATCACCACGCCCACGGCCTTGGCTGCGCCCGTGCTGGAGGGAATGATGTTTTCCAGGATGCCGCGGCCGCCGCGCCAGTCCTTGTTGCTGGGGCCGTCCACGGTCTTTTGCGTGGCGGTGGCAGCGTGCACGGTGGTCATCAGGCCGCGCTTGATGCCCCACTTGTCGTTGAGCACCTTGGCCACGGGAGCCAGGCAGTTGGTGGTGCAGGAGGCGTTGGAGATCACGTCCTGGCCGGCGTAGGTCTTGCAGTTCACGCCGAAGACGAACATCGGGGTGCTGTCCTTGGAAGGCGCGGACATGATGACCTTCTTGGCGCCGGCAGCCAGGTGCTTGCGTGCGGTCTCGTCGGTCAAGAACAGGCCGGTGGCTTCGATCACGATGTCGGCGCCGACTTCGTTCCACTTCAGGTTGGCGGGGTCGCGCTCCTGCGTCAGGCGGATGGTCTTGCCGTTGACGATCAGGTTGGAGCCCTCCACCGAGACCTCGCCCTTGAAGCGGCCGTGCACGCTGTCGTACTTGAGCATGTAGGCCAGGTAGTCGGGCTCGAGCAGGTCGTTGATGCCCACGACTTCGATGTCGCTGAAGTTCTGCACGGCAGCGCGGAACACCATGCGGCCGATGCGGCCGAAGCCGTTGATACCAATTTTGATTGCCATGGAAATATCCTCAGGTTTGGAGATTGCGAAGTTGAAAAATTCAGGCGCTGACCATGGGGCCATTCATGAAAAGATGACCCTTCTTGGCAGGAATAACGCTTTCTAGAAAATCGGGTATACGCGGTATGACGCCGCCGCATTCATTGATACATGCTGCATCGGTGATCGCCGTAGTATCAGGGCTCAGCATGGGCTTGAAACCACGATTCTTATTGGACCCCACTGATCCATTTCGATCCCATATGGCCAGAGCCGTGCTCTTGGCAACAGGCTTTGCCATGGAAAGGACTTGGGCTTTGGAGACGTTGCCTGTAGCAATATGGAAACCAATCAAGTTAGAAACCAGATCTTCCTGACTAAATCCACTATTGGTAATGAATTTAGGGAAATAATCCTGGTAATTCTCAAACTGCAGAGTAACCTCCATAAAAATCGCCAGCGCAACTGACTTCTTCTCTTCAAGCGTCAAGTTGTGCCGCACGATATAATTCCGAGTAACACCCGTAAAGATTATCTTACCAAGCACACGTCTGCCCATATCTTGGTTATAGGTCAGCTTGAAGCCCGTGGCACCATCCGGGAACTTGATCGCGGCAACGGCATTGGAAATTGTCCGGTCCCTTGTCACGGGGCCGCGGGAACCCATCAACATCTGGCGTGCATCGGGACCACCTGCATTGATTTCTTCCCAAAGAGCAGATGCTCCAGTATGCGCGCGTGTTGACTTGGGATCCATGTGCCCCAAATCCAGCCATCCCAGGTTACAGGTGTAGACCAATCCGCTTTTAGCGGTGATTGCCTGGCTTCCATCAATGATGTCTTCGCGTTCGCTCATAGAAGCCTTTGCATCAGTAATTCTCTACAAAATCGATTGTAATTCCCTGGCACCCATCAACACCCGAGGCAGAAATACTGACCGAGATGAAATCAGCATTGGAACACTCTAATTCCAAATGACTGGCATAGATGGATGGTTTTGCTGTACAAGCCATTTTTTTGAAGAAATTTTGATATGACTTCAGCAACCCATCGAATTTATCCCGACTTCCGTATGTCAGCGAAGTGTAGGGATTACTCCCTCCATCACGCCCCCTCCATTTATATATAGGAGCCCTACACTCTTCTATGATCGGTACAGACTGAAGATACTCAGGCGCACCCAGACGATACAACAATGAGCCTTTTTTTACGTTACGTGCCTCAAACAGCACGCCACCCAACAATATAACTGCAGCGACCAGCAGCACCAAGCTTCCTAGAAACCATGCAATGATCCTGAGGGTCTTGGTATTTTTTGTCATGCCGCGAGCCAGCGAATATTCAGTTAATCAGAGTCAATTATAAAAAAGACATCAGTTCTTCTCATAATACTCAAAGAACCAACACGCCGATATCAACCATTGCCCAGAAAATCAACCGTGACATCCCGGCATCCATCACCCTCAGCCACGGAAACTCTAACCGATAAAAATTCCTTGTTATCGCAATTCATGCTTAACCCCGCCCCTGCTTGATGCAAAATTTCTGCAGAAGCCGCCTCACAGGATTTATCTTTAAAAATTGCTCCGTATTTATCAAAAATCCCGCTTGCCGGCACTCCACTTCCATAAGACACCGAGCTGAATGGGGCACCCGCACCATCACGGCCTTTCCACCGGTACTTGGGATCTCTGCATTCCGCCACGAGTTCAACAGCTCGAAGATGTGCGGGCGCTCCAACGCGTAAAGCAATCGAATATCGACCAACACCGCTCACATCAAAAGTAGACCAGACGAAACCCCAGAACAGTAAAAATGCAGCCACCAGGCCGAGCAAAACGAGACGTATCACCTTGATGGTTTTTCTGTCTTCCATTTCGCTCGTCCGTGGTGGCTGCATTGCACTGGTTACGAAGAGGCGGGCTGTCGACTTAACGCTTGAGCGCAACCTGCACGGTATCGGCCACGTTCTCGGCCGTGAAGCCGAAGTGCTTGAACAGCACGGGCGCGGGGGCCGATTCGCCGTAGGTGTCGATGCCGACGACGGCGGCGCAGCCGTACTTCCACCAGAAGTCGGTCACGCCCATTTCCACGGCGATGCGCGGCAGGTTGGCCGGCAGCACCTGGCTCTTGTACTTGGCGTCCTGCTTGTCGAAGGTGGTCGTGCTGGGCATGGAGACCACGCGCACGGCAATCTTGCGCTCGGCCAGCAGCTTCTGGGCGGCCAGTGCCAGCTGCACTTCGGAGCCGGTGGCGATGATCACGGCCTGGGCCTTCTTGTTCAGGCCGACGGCCTTGGGCTCGGACAGCACGTAGGCACCGCAGGCGATGTCGTCCAGCGCGTCTTCGGTCTTGGCCGCGTAGGCCAGGTTCTGGCGCGACAGCAGCAGGGCCGTGGGCTTGTTCTTCTGGCTCAGGGCCACGGTCCAGGCGACGGCGGTTTCCGTGGTATCTGCGGGACGCCAGACATCCAGGCCCGGGATCAGGCGCAGCGAGGCGGCGTGCTCGATGGACTGGTGGGTGGGGCCGTCTTCGCCCAGGCCGATGGAGTCGTGCGTGAAGACGTGGACCACGCGCTGCTTCATCAGCGCGGCCATGCGGATGGCGTTGCGGCTGTAGTCGCTGAAGGTCAGGAAGGTGCCTGCGTAGGGGATGTAGCCGCCATGCAGGGCGATGCCGTTCATGATGGCGGCCATGCCGAACTCGCGCACACCGTAGTTGATGTGGCGGCCGATCTTGCCGTCTTCGGTCAGGACCACGGCACCCTTGTCGTCCACGCGCAGCGAGGGCGTGCTCTTGGTGTTGGTCAGGTTGGAGCCGGTCAGGTCGGCCGAGCCGCCCAGCAGTTCGGGCAGGGCGGCGGTCAGGCCCTCCAGGGCCAGCTGGCTGGCCTTGCGGCTGGCCACGGTGGCGCCTGCGTCATGCGCGTCGGAGGCGATCTGCGCGGCGATCTCGCCGAAGTTGGCAGGCAGGTCGCCGGCCATGCGGCGCGTGAAGTCGGCAGCCAGTTCGGGGAAGGCCTTGGCGTAGGCGGCGAACTTCTTGTTCCAGGCCGCTTCGGCCTTGGCGCCGGCGGCCTTGGCATCCCAGTCGCCGTAGACGCTGGCGGGGATGTCGAAGGGGCCGTGCTCCCAGCCCAGGGCCGCGCGGGTCAGCGCGATTTCCTCGGCGCCCAGGGGCTCGCCGTGGGCCTTGGCCGTGTCCTGGCGGTTGGGCGAGCCCTTGCCGATGCTGGTCTTGCAGCAGATCAGCGTGGGCTTGGAGCTGTTCTTCTTGGCAGCGGCGATGGCGGCATCGAGGGCCTGGACGTTGTGGCCGTCCACGTCGCGCACCACGTTCCAGCCATAGGCCTCGAAGCGTGCGGGCGTGTTGTCGATGAACCAGGGGGCGACCTTGCCGTCGATGGAGATGCCGTTGTCGTCGTACAGCGCCACCAGCTTGCCCAGCTTCCAGGCGCCGGCCAGGGCCGCGGCCTCGTGGCTGATGCCTTCCATCAGGCAGCCGTCACCCAGGAACACGTAGGTGTGGTGGTCGACGATGGCGTGGCCGGGACGGTTGAATTCGGCAGCCAGCAGCTTTTCGGCCAGCGCGAAGCCCACGGCATTGGTGATGCCCTGGCCCAGCGGGCCGGTGGTGGTTTCCACGCCCGGGGTGATGCCCACTTCGGGGTGGCCGGCCGTCTTGCTGTGCAGCTGGCGGAAGTTCTTGAGTTCGTCGATCGGCAGCGCGTAGCCCGTGAGGTGCAACAGCGCGTAGATCAGCATGGAGCCGTGACCGTTGGACAAGATGAATCGGTCACGGTCAGCCCATTGCGGGTTGACGGGGTTGTGCTTGAGGTGACGGCTCCACAGTGCCACGGCCATATCGGCCATGCCCATGGGGGCGCCGGGGTGGCCGGAGTTGGCTTGTTG
Source organism: Delftia sp. UME58 (assembly GCF_014170385.1). NCBI lineage: Bacteria > Pseudomonadati > Pseudomonadota > Betaproteobacteria > Burkholderiales > Comamonadaceae > Delftia > Delftia sp. UME58. The sequence continues at coordinate 56,878 of NZ_LZZV01000086.1, read as the reverse complement.
AACGGCATCCATTGCGAGTGCGCGGATCGCATTCGCCATTTGTTGAGTGTTGGCCATCAGGGCGCTCCGTGAAGGAGGGGGTAATCAGAGTAAGCCGACTATTTTAAAGGACGCGGGTTTTCGGCTCCCGCGCGCGGGGCAATGGCCGCTGGCAATGGTCTACAGTTGCCCTCCATGACCGCCCAGCCCATCCCGCCGTTCCCCGCCGCCAAGGCGATTTTCCTCACCGAGCAGCCGCCTGCCATGCTGCTGGCCGCAGGCCGTGGCGAGCGCATGCGGCCGCTGACCGACACCACCCCCAAGCCCCTGCTGCAGGTGCAGGGCCAGCCGCTGCTGCAGCACCACATGCAGGCGCTGGCACGGGCGGGCGTGCGCCGCGCGGTGGTCAACACGGGCTGGCTGGGCGCGCAGATTCCGGCGCGATTCGGCCCCCAATTCGTGCCTGACAACGGTGGCGAGCCGCTGCAACTGGCCTATTCGCCCGAGCCCGAGCAGGCGCTGGAGACCGCCGGCGGCATTGCGCGCGCGCTGCCGCTGCTGGACACGGTGTTCTGGCTGGCAGCTGGCGATGTGTATGCGCCGGACTTCGATTTTCCGTTCGAGGCCGCCCGGGAATTCGCGGCCAGCGGCCGCCTGGCCCATCTGTGGCTGGTGCCCAACCCCGAGCACCATCGGCGTGGCGACTTCGGCGTGGACGAACTGGGACTGGCCTGCGACTGGCCCGAGGGCGATGCCCGCCCGCGCCAGACCTACGGCACCATTGCGCTGCTGCGCGCCGAGCTGTTTGCCGCGCCCTGGTGCGACATCCCGCCCGGCAACCCCGAGGGATGGCGCGTGCCGCTGGTATTGCTGCTGCGCCGCGCCATGGCGGCCGGCCAGGTGGGGGCCAGCCTGTACACGGGCCGCTGGACCGACGTGGGCACGCCCGAGCGGCTGGAGCGCCTCAACGCGCCGGGCTGATGCACCGCGCGTCGGTGAGTGCGGCCTGGCGATCGGCAGCTGGGCGCCCTGCCCCCTGAGCCTGCAGGCAGCGGCGGGCGCTTCGTGATAGCGTCGCCGGTTCGGCGCAGCGGCGCGCCAGAAAGCCTTTCGATGAGTGTGATCCAGTATGTGATGTTCCTGGCCCTGGTGGGCCTGGCCACGTTTTGCCAGAACCTGACGGGCTTTGCCTTCGGGCTGATCTTCGTGGGCGTGGCCGGTGCCACGCACCTGATGGGCATTGGCGATGCGGCCAACGTGGCCTGCCTGCTGTCCGTGGTCAATGGCGTGGCCTACCTGCGCGCCCACCGCCAGGTGCCGCAGTGGACGCTGCTCAAGCCCATGCTGATCAGCAGCGTCATCGGCGTGATCGGCGGCGTGCTGCTGCTGCAGTGGCTCAGCGGCAATGCGCTGAGCGGGCTGCGCATGCTGCTGGGCCTGGCCATCGTGGCATGCGCGCTGTTGCTGTTGCTGCAAAAGCAGGTCAACGCGCAGGTGTCTGGGCCGGTGTCGCTGTGGGTGGCCGGTGTGGCATCGGGAGTGCTGGGCGGACTGTTTGCCACGCCGGGCCCGCCCATGGTCTACCACCTGTATCGCCAGCCGCTGGACCGCCTGGTGGTGCGCCAGTGCCTGTTTGCCATGTTCCTCACCTGCGCGCTGCTGCGCCTGGTGATGGTGGCCTGGGAGGGCGAGATCACCGCCAGCGTGCTGCTGGCGGCGGCCCTGGCCTTTCCCGTGGTGACGGTGGTGACCTGGCTGCACATGCGCCATCCGCCCGCCCTGCCCAAGCGGCTGGTGGAATGGATGGTCTGCCTGCTGCTGGTGCTGTCGGGCACCAGCCTGCTGGTGTCGGGCTGGAACGCCAGCCACCCCCAGCCCGTGGAGCCCGATGACGAGATGGCCATGGCCGTGCCCCAGCGGTCCCAGGCTGCGGCCCCGGCGCCGCGCTAAAAACAAAAAGCCCGCCGGGCGGACCGGCGGGCTTTTTTTTGAAGGGGAAGGAACCGATCAGTTCACGACCTGCTGCAGCGAACCGGCAGCGTACCTGGCGGCCATCTGCTCCAGCGTGTAGCCCTTGATCTTGGCGCCCTGGCCTTCGCAGCCGAACTCGATGTAGCGGGCCTTGCAGATCTGCTTGGCGGCTTCGCGGGCGGGCTTGAGCCATTCGCGGGCATCGAACTTCTCGGGGTTCTCGGCCAGGAACTTGCGCACGGCGCCGGTCATCGCCAGGCGGATGTCGGTGTCGATGTTGATCTTGCGCACGCCGTGCTTGATGGCTTCCTGGATTTCCTCGACGGGCACGCCGTAGGTTTCCTTCATGGCGCCGCCGTACTGGCGGATGATTTCCAGCAGTTCCTGGGGCACGGAGGAGGAGCCGTGCATGACCAGGTGGGTGTTGGGCAGGCGGGCGTGGATTTCCTTGACGCGCTGGATGGACAGGATGTCGCCCGTGGGCTTGCGCGTGAACTTGTAGGCGCCGTGGCTGGTGCCGATGGCAATGGCCAGCGCGTCCAGCTGCGTGGCCTTGACGAACTGGGCCGCTTCCTCGGGGTCGGTCAGCAGGGCCGAGTGGTCGAGCACGCCTTCGGCGCCCACGCCGTCTTCCTCGCCGGCCATGCCGGTTTCCAGCGAGCCCAGGCAGCCGAGTTCACCTTCGACGGTGGCGCCCAGCCTGTGGGCCATTTCCACGACCTTGCGGGTCACGTCCACGTTGTACTCGAAGGAGGAAGGCGTCTTGCCGTCTTCCATCAGCGAGCCGTCCATCATCACCGAGCCGAAGCCCAGGTTCAGCGCGCCCTGGCAGATGGCGGGCGAGGTGCCGTGGTCCTGGTGCATCACCAGGGGGATGTGGGGATACTGCTCGGCAGCGGCCTGGATCAGGTGCTTGATGAAGGGCTCGCCGGCGTACTTGCGGGCGCCTGCGCTGGCCTGCAGGATGACGGGCGCGCCCACTTCGTCGGCGGCCGACATCACGGCTTGCACCTGCTCCAGGTTGTTGACGTTGAAGGCGGGAAGACCGTAGCCGTTTTCGGCAGCGTGGTCCAGCAGTTCGCGCATCGAAACGAGAGGCATGTGTAGGGTCCGTATCAAGTTGTTGAGAGGGGGATGCCCCTGCCGCATGGCAGCCGCCGCTGCGTCATGGGTGCGCTGCGGGGCCACGGCCGGGGGATCGCGGCAGTAACCGCTTGGTAACTGGCGATTTTAACCAGCTGCCGCCAACCCTGTCCCGGGCATTCCCATGCGGTAGCAGGTCGTGAAGCCTTCGGGCGGCGCGGCCTCGCCAAAGCTTCCCTGGTGGGCACGCAGCACGCGCGCCACGATCTCGTGGCCCAGGTGCAGGCTGTCCACGGGCGCCGCAGCGCGCTCGGCGCCGTCGCGTCGGCCATCGTCGCAGACCTGCAGCCAAACCTCGCCATCCGGCCCCTGCCCGGCCTGGACTTCGATCTGCGTGCCGTGCGGCGTGTGCTTGAGGGCGTTTTCCACCAGATTGCGCAGCGCCAGCTCCAGCAGCACGGCATTGCCCATCACCCCCAGTGCGTCAGGCGCCTGCACGGACAGGCTGCAGTCGCGCTGCCAGGCCGCCTGCGCATGGGCGGCCACCACCTGCCGGGCCAGCGCGGCCAGGTCCACGGGCACGGGCGGCTCGGCCAGCATGGCGCGGCCTGCGCGAGCCAGTGCCAGCAGCTGGCTGAGCACATGGCCGGCATGCAGCGCGTCCCGGCCTATCTGCGCCAGCGCCTGGCGTTGGGCCGGGGCGTCCATGGCGCCGGCCGGCGCATCGCCCAGGGCCCGCGCCTGCAAGGCGATGGAGGCCAGCGGCGTGCGCAGTTCATGGGCCACTTCGTTGGCCAGGCTGCGCTCGCGCTCCAGCGCCTCCTGCTGGCGGTCCAGCAAGGTGTTGATGGAATTGACCACGGGCATGAATTCCCGCAGCGCGTGGCGGTGCGAGACGCGCTCGGCCTGGGCCAGGTCCAGGCGCTCCACCTCGCGCGAGAGTTCGTTGAGCGGCCGCATGCCCCGGCGAATCGCCAGCCCCAGCGCCAGCGCCACCACGGGCAGCAGCCACAGGCCGGGCTCGACCATCTGGCCCGCAATGTCGTCGGCCAGTTCGTCGCGCTCCTGCAGTTCGATCATCACGCTGACCTTGCGCGCACGGTCGCGGCTCCACTGGGTGAAGCTGCGCCAGGCGCGGCGCTCCGGGCCCAGGCGCAGGGTGGCAAAGCCCTGCTCGGTGTCGAAGGAGGGCTCGGGCGCATCTCCGGTGCGCGAGATCAGCCGGCCCGTGCCATCCCACAGGGCCACGCCCAGCGACTGCTGGTAGTCGTGGGCCATGAGGCCCGGCGGCTCGTGCACGGGCGTGGCCTCGCCGTGGTCCACGGCACCTTCCACATGCAGGTTGAGCACCAGCGCAGCGACGCCGGCCAGATGGCCGTCGGTGAGCTCGTCGGCCTCATGCACGCCGGTCTGGTAGCCCAGCGCCACGAAGCTGGCCCAGACGACGACCAGCGCGCCCAGCATCCAGGCCATCAGATGCCAGATCAGCGAGGGGCGGCGGTCCGGCGCGGTGCTCATGTGTTCTCCACGGGCATGAAGTAGCCCACGCCGCGCATGGTGACGATGCTGGCATTGCCCAGCTTCTTGCGCAGGTGGTGGATGTGGACTTCGACGGCATTGCTTTCCACGGCCGTGCCCCAGCTGTAGAGATGCTCTTCGATCTGCAGGCGCGAGAGCACGCGCCCGCGCGCCTGCAGCAGCACCCAGAGCACGGAGAACTCGCGCGGCGACATCTCCACCAGCCGGCCTTCGCGGCGCACGGTGCGCGCGGCCGGATCGACCTCCAGCTCGCCATGGCGGATCACGGGTGCCGCCTGCCCGCCTGCGCGGCGCAGCATGGCGCGCAGCCGCGCCTCCAGCTCGTCGATGTCGAAGGGCTTGACCAGGTAGTCGTCGGCACCCAGGTCCAGCCCGGCGATGCGCTCGCGCACCTGGTCGCGCGCGGTCAGGATGAGCACGGGCGTGTTGGGGTCCGGCAGGGCCTGGCTGTCGCCACCCGGGCGGCGCGGGCCGCGCAGACGGCGCAGGATTTCGCTGCCGTCGCCATCGGGCAGGCCCAGGTCCAGCAGCACGGCATCGAAGCGCTCCATCTCCAGCGCATGCCAGGCCTCGGCCACGGTGGTGCACACATCGACCGCGTAGCGGCGCTGTTGCAGATTGGCCTGCAGGCCTGCGGCAATGCCCGCGTTGTCTTCGACGACCAGTATTCGCATGCGCGCATTGTGCAATGACCGCTGCCGGCTGCGGCGCCAGACGATGGCCGCAGCCCGGGGCATGCGTTAAGACGGGTTTAAGCCGCGCTTCTCATGCTGCCGGCCATGCCGACACCTGAACCCCGAGATTTCTCCGCAGCCCCCGCGCAGGGCCCGTCCTTCAAACGCACCCTGCTGTGGACCCTGGCGGCCCTGGCCGTGGTCCTGGCCTGGGATGCCAGCGCCCTGGACCTGGCCATGGCCCGCTGGTTCGGCGACGCCGATGGCTTTGCGCTGCGTTCGGACTGGTTCTTCGTGAACGTCGCCCACGAAGGTGCACGCCGCCTGGCCTGGCTGGTGGTGCTGGGCCTGACGCTGTGCGTCTGGCGGCCCGTGGGCCCGCTGCGCCTGCTGCCCCATGGGCGGCGCGTGCAACTGGTGGCGGGCATCCTGCTGTCGCTGGCCCTGATCTCGCTACTCAAGTACACCAGCGCAACCAGCTGCCCCTGGGACCTGGCCGAGTTCGGCGGCGTGGCGCGCCATGTCTCGCACTGGTCGCTGGGCCTGGCCGATGGCGGGCCGGGCCGCTGCTTTCCCGCAGGCCATGCCTCGGCGGGCTTTGCCTTTGTGGCCGGCTATTTCGCGCTGCGCCGCCATGCACCGCGCGCAGCCTGGATCTGGCTGGCCGTTGCGCTGGCCGCAGGCCTGTCGATGGGCCTGGCCCAGCAGGTGCGCGGCGCCCATTTCATGAGCCACACGCTGTGGACCGGCTGGCTGTGCTGGACGGCGGGCTGGCTCCTCGACCTGGCGGTCACGCGCCTGCTGCAGGCCAGGGACGGCACACCTGACTCCCTGTGGCCCGCCGCCAGCCTGCCGCCTTCCACTCCCTGATCGAGCTTTGCCATGCTGCCCCTGGACCCCGTCCTGTTCACGCTGCTGAACGCCAATGCGCAAACGCCTGCCATCTCGATCGAGGCGGCGCGCGCCATATCCTCCTGGCTTCCCTCCCTGTGCGCCCTTCCCGTGATGGCCGGGCTGCTGCGCGGCTCGCCCGCCCTGCGCCGCACCCTGGTGCTGGCCCTGCTGTCCATGCTGGTGGCCTGGGCCGTGGCGCGGCTGATCCGCTGGGGCTTTCCGGCACCGCGTCCTGCCCAGCTGGGCATGGGCGTGCAATGGGTGGATCACGCGCTGCGGTCCAGCTTTCCGAGCATGCACGCCACGGGCGCCTTTGCCCTGGCCCAGGCTCTGACCCTGGGCTGCACGCGCCACCGCCGCTGGGTCATGGTGTCAGCCTGGTCGCTGGCCCTGGGCATGGCCTGGAGCCGCGTGCACCTGGGCGTGCACTTCCCGTCCGACGTTCTGGGCGGCGCCATCGTGGGCATCTGCAGCGCCACCCTGGTCTGGCATGCCGCGCTGTGGCGCCGCCTTGCCGTCATGCCTAACCTGCTGCCCTACAACGCACGAACCCACTCAGGCAGGCCCCAATAGACCATGGCGAAGGCATAGCGCACCGCACATAAAACTGGCGCTCCCCAAAACGAGGGACACCGAGCAAGGGCCGCCCCGCCGCGAGGGTGTCGTCCCCCCCGCGTAGCGAGAGGGGGAAGGCGCGAAGCGCCTCAGGGGGTTAGTTCACACGACATATCTTGAGCATGTTGGTGCCACCGGGCTGGCCCATGGGCTCGCCGCAGGTGATGGCGTAGACATCGCCGCTTTGCACGATGTTGCGCGCGCGCAGATGGCCTTCGGCCTGGTCCAGCGCGGTGTCGCGGTCGGCGCTGGTGTCCATGAGCAGGGGGCGCACGTTGCGGTACATGGCCATCTTGCGCTGCGTGGAGATCTTGGGCGTGAGCGCATAGATGGGGATGTGGATGCGGTGGCGGCTCATCCACAGCGCGGTGGAGCCGCTGTCCGTCATGGCGACGATGGCCTTGGCGCCCAGGTGGTGGGCGGTGAACAGCGCGCCGATGGCGATCGACTGGTCGATGCGCGAGAACTGGCGGCCGGTGAACTCGGCATCGCTGTCCGGGTCCTCGGCGGCTTCTGCGGCGGCGCAGATCTTGGCCATTTCCTGCACGGTCTCCAGCGGGTACTTGCCGGCGGCGGTCTCGGCGCTGAGCATGACGGCGTCCGTGCCGTCCAGCACGGCGTTGGCCACGTCGCTGACCTCGGCGCGCGTGGGCACGGGGTTGGTGATCATGCTCTCCATCATCTGCGTGGCGGTGATCACGAACTTATCCATGTCTCGCGCCATGCGGATCATCTTCTTTTGCAGCGCGGGCACGGCCGCGTTGCCCACTTCCACGGCCAGATCGCCACGCGCGACCATGATGCCGTCGGAGACATGCAGGATTTCCTCCAGGCGCGGAATGGCCTCGGCGCGCTCGATCTTGGCGATCAGGCCGGGCTTGTGGCCGTACTGGGCCGCCGCCACGTTGCACAGCTGGCGCGCCATTTCCATGTCGGTGGCGTTCTTGGGAAAGCTCACGGCCACGTAGTCGGCCTGAAAGCTCATGGCGGTCTTGATGTCCTCCATGTCCTTGGCCGTCAGCGCGGGCGCCGTCAGGCCGCCGCCCTGCTTGTTGATGCCCTTGTTGTTGGACAGCTCGCCACCCAGCTTGACGGTGGTGTGCACCTCGTCGCCGCGCACATGGTCCACGGTGAGCACGATCAGGCCGTCGTTGAGCAGCAGCACGTCGCCGGGCTTCACGTCGCGCGGCAGTTCCTTGTAGTCCAGGCCCACGCCGCCCAGGTCGCCGGGCTCGGTGCGCGATGCGTCGAGCACGAAGCGTGCGCCGGGCTCCAGCATCACCTTGCCTTCGGCGAACTTGCCGACGCGGATCTTGGGGCCCTGCAGGTCGGCCATGATGGCCACCTCGCGGCCTGCGCGCTGGGCCGCCTCGCGCACCATGGTGGCGCGGTCGATGTGATCCTGGGCCTTGCCGTGGCTGAAATTCAGGCGCACCACGTTGACGCCTTCGCGCACCATCTGTTCCAGCAGATGCGGGTCGCTGGAAGCGGGGCCCAGGGTGGCGACGATCTTGGTGGCACGGCTCACTTGCATGGAATGTCTCTCGCTCAGGGTTTGTAATCGGGTTTCAATTCTCACACGAATGCGGTTACATGAAGGGAACATTCCGGCCTGCGGCAAGGGGCTGAAAGCCAGGCCCCAGGCACCCCGCAGATCGTGCAGGCGCAGCATGCGGCCCATCGCAAAGCACCGTGGCGCCTGGCCTTTGCCGCTATCGGTTTTGATGCTGCAACGCAGCATCGCCGGTGCAGGCGCATCGCCATGCCTGTCGCCTGTGAAAGCAGTTTTGCCCGGGACGATCGCAATGCCCGCCGCCCTCGTGTCGAACCGGCGACAGCCTCGCGCCCATCCTGGCGTTTGAATGCCCTGCGCGCCTTGTTCGACAAACCAACGACAGGAGACAGACATGGGACATGCTCACGACCATGGACACACGCACGACGACGCCCCGCTGATGGAGGATCTGCTCAGGAACGCTCCCAGCAACTGGGGCCGCTGGGGGCCCGACGACGAGGTCGGGGCGCTGAACTTCCTCACGCCCGCCGAGGTGCTGCGCGGCGTGTCCCACATCCGCTCGGGCGAGACCTTCACGCTGCAGCGCCTGATCGGCGACCCGCGCGGCGATCCGGTCTGGCCCGGCCGCACACCGGCCGAGCGCACCATGGTGTTTGACGAGTCCAGCTGGGACGGCCCCGATGCGCCCCGGTTCCCAGGCGGCCTGCACTATGCCGATGACAAGCTGGACGCATTCCTGCAGGGATCGACCCAGTACGACGCGCTGGGCCATGTCTGGTACGGAGGGCGCATCTGGAATGGCTATGACGCGCGCACCACCATCGGCGGGCTGGACAAGGCCAGCGTGCAGGCGCTGGGCGCGCGCGGCATCGTGGGGCGCGGCGTGCTGCTGGACATGGCGCGCCACCGCGGCAAAGTGGCGCTGGAGCGTGCCGAGACCTTCACGCACGAAGACCTGATGGCCTGCGCCAAGGCCCAGGGACACACCATAGAAAAGCACGACATCCTGATCGTGCGCACCAATTTCCTGTCGGGCTTCTACGAAGACCCGGAGAACTTCTACACCGATTTCTGCGAGCCCGGCCTGACCTACTCGCCCGAACTGGTGGACTGGTTCCACGCGATGGAGATCCCCAACCTGGTCACCGACACCATCGCCAACGAAGTCACCATGGACCCCGTGCACGGCGTGGCCCTGCCGCTGCACTGCGCGCTGATGCGCAACCTGGGCGTGACGCTGACCGAGATCTGCGACCTGGAGGCCCTGGCCGACAGCTGCGCGCGCGACGGCCGCTACACCTTTCTGTACGTGGCCGCGCCGCTGAAGATCCACCGCGCCACGGGCTCGCCCGTCAATCCCGTGGTGATCAAATGAGCGCGGCCCCATCGCACGGCAGGCCCTGGCTGGGCCTTTACGCGCCGGGCCAGCCGGCCGAGATGCGGCCGCAGTTCAGCAGCATGCTCGACCTGTTCGAAGCCTCGCTGGCTGCGACACCCGGCTGCGCCATCGTGCGCTACTTCGACGGCGGGCTGAACCTGCGCGAACTCGACCAGGCCGCCAGCGCGCTGGCCCATGCGCTGCAGGCGCGGGGCTTTGCGGCCGGCGACCGGCTGGCCCTCTATACGCAGAACAATCCGGCCTTCGTCATCGGCCTGGTGGCGGCCTGGAAGCTGGGCGGTATCGCCGTGCCCGTCAATCCCATGAACCGGCAGCGCGAGCTGCACTACATCCTGCACAACGCAGGCGCCCAGGCCCTGCTGTGCCTGGACCAGCTGTACCTGGACGTGGCCCGCGAAGTGCATGCGGCCGGCGGCCTGCCGCTGGCCACCGTGGTCACCACATCGGCGCTGGACTGGCAGACGCGCAACGATGCGCGCGTGCTCGGCGACGGTCCGCGCCTGCCCGTGGCCGATGGCACGCTGGACCTGCTTGCGCTGGTGCAGGCCGGCGGCCAGCCCGCGCCGCTGGCGCGCCGGCCCACGGCGGGCGATACGGCCGTGATCACCTACACATCGGGCACCACGGGCCAGCCCAAGGGCGCCATGAACACGCATGGCAACCTGGCCTTCAACGCCCAGACCTACCGCGACTGGATCGGCATCACCGCGGACGACAGCGTGCTGGGCCTGGCGCCGCTGTTCCACATCACCGGCCTGGTCGGCCATGTGGCCCTGGCACTGCTGGTGCCCTGCCCGCTGGTGCTCAGCCACCGCTTCCATCCCGAGACCATGCTCGAATCCATGCGCGAGCACCGGCCCAGCTTCACCATCGGCGCCATCACCGCCTTCGTGGCGCTGCTGAACCACCCGGGCGTCTCGCGCGAGGATTTCCGCAGCTTCAAGGCCTTGTACTCGGGCGGCGCGCCCATTGCGCCGGCCGTGATCCAGGCCTTCGAGCAGCTGTCGGGCCTGGCCATACACAACGCCTTCGGCATGACCGAGACCTGCTCGCCCACGCACTTCGTGCCGCTGGGCGCGCGGGCGCCGGTGGACCCGGCATCGGGTGCGCTGTCCATAGGCGTGCCGGTCTATGGCACGGTGGTGCGCATCATCGACGACCAGCACCGCGAGGCCGCGCCAGGCGAGATCGGCGAGATCGTCTCGGCCGGCCCGCAGATCATGTCCGGCTACTGGAACCTGCCCGAGGCCACGGCCGCCGCCATGTTCGAGGGCGGGCTGCGCACGGGCGACGTGGGCTTCATGGACGAGCGCGGCTGGTTCTACCTGGTGGACCGCAAGAAGGACATGATCAACGCCGCCGGCTACAAGGTCTGGCCGCGCGAGGTCGAGGACGTGCTCTACACCCACCCCGCCGTGCGCGAGGCCGCCGTCATCGGCGTGCCAGACGACTACCGGGGCGAGACCGTCAAGGCCGTGGTCTCGCTGAAGGCGGGCCGGCAGGCCGCGCCCGAGGAACTCATCGCCCATTGCAAGGCGCACATGGCCGCCTACAAGGTGCCGCGCATCGTCGAGCTGCGCGAGGAACTTCCCAAGACCGTGACCGGAAAGATTCTGCGCAGGCAGCTGCGCTGAGTCCTCCTGCATCGCTCTGCAGAATCAGACGGGGCCGCATTGACCCGGCAGGCTGCCCCTCTCTAGCATCGCCTGTTCATATCTGCGGTCCGCCCGGTCCGCAGGCAGCAGCCAGAACATCCGGTGCCCCTTGGTTTCGCATGCTCAGCCAACCCATCCACCGCTTTGCCATGCGACCAGAGAATCCAACATGCTTGACCGGAGACATTTTGTTCTGAGCGCCCTCGCCTCCTCGGCGCTGACCGCCTGCAGCGGCGGCGGTGCGCCCGCCAACCGCTACCTGCAGACACCACTGCTCGCCAGCCATGCCGGCTACGGCGCGCGCTTCACGGAACCGGGCTTCGTCAACGGCTGGGGCATTGCCATCCGCCCGGCCGGCGCAGGCGGCCATTTCTGGATTGGCGGCGGTGGCACTTCCTGGCAATACCTGGGTGACGTCTCCCGCTCGTCCGATCCCAGCCTGCGCACCCTGCAACAGGACGGCCTTCGCAAGGTGGCCGTGCCCCGGTCGGACTCCCGGACCGACGACGGCAGCGCAGGCAAGGTCACTGGCGTGGTCTACCACGGCGCGCCCCTGGAATCCAACCTGTTCCGCGTACGTGGCCAGCCCGCAGGCGGGCGCCTGCTCGACGGCGCGGCGCGCTTTGTCTTCGTGACCGACAGCGGCAGCGTCAGTGCCTGGACCGAGCGCGACGCCGAGACGGGCGCCATCGTGCGCGTGGACGGCCCAGCCGTCGAGGTCTTCGATGGCACGGACCGGGGCATGGCCTTCTTCGGCGCGGCCCTGCATACGGGCCGCTGGGATCGCCTGTGGCTGGCTGATTTCGGCGACCAGCCACAGATCCGCACACTGGACGCACAGTGGCAGCTCACCTCCACCCAGGGCTTCGCCAACCCCTTCGCCAGCGGCCCTGCCGGCGCTGCCAGACCTGGCGATCCCGTGCCGTTCAATATCCAGGTCGTCAACGACGGCTCAAGAGACCGCGTCTTCGTGCTCTACGCCATGAGCCAGCCCGACCCCGAGGACGCCAGCGCCTTCTTCGCGGGTGAGGAGGATGCCATGGATGCAGAGCGCGAGGCCGCCACCGGCAACCGCCCCGCGCGCGGCAAGCTGGCCGAGTTCGACCTGGACGGCCGCCTGCAGCGGATCTATTCAGACGATGGCAGGCTCAACGCGCCCTGGGGCGTGGCCATCGCACCGCCCGACTTCGGGCCGCTATCGGGCCGGTTGCTGGTGGGCAACTTCGGCGGCGCAGGCCGCATCTGCGCCTTCGATCTGGACAACGGCAGCTACGTGGACGAGCTGCGCGATGGCCAGGATCGCCCGGTCGCCATACCCGGCCTCTGGGCGCTGCAGTTCGGCAACGGCGTGGCCCTGGGCGACAGCAACGCCCTGTACTTCGCGGCAGGCCCCGAGGATGAGACCGAAGGCTTGTTCGGCTCGCTGAGGTTTGGCTAGTGTCAAACCAGCCCGTGCGAGAGCAGGTAGGTGATCGCATGGGCCACCATGGCCGCCTCCAGGCCATAGCGCCAGAACAGAAAGCCGCCCACGGCGCCGTGGACGATCTCGAACAGCAGCAGCTGCAGCACCAGTGCATCCGACAGGCCGCCCCAGGTACCCCAGGCAAGCGCCAGCTGCAACAAGCCCCAGAGCAGGGCCGACAGCACCACCGACCACCAGCCCAGCATCCAGCCCGGGCGGCGGTCGGTGCGCCCGCTCAACCGCCACAGCAGCCACATCACCAGCGTCATGCCGCCCAGGCGCATCACCAGCTCGGCCGTGATGCCCGCGTACAGGATCTTGGCGCCCAGCGGCATGGCGTAGACGGGATCGATCAGGGTCAGGTCGTCGGGCCAGGCCAGGGCCAGGGTCACCAGCCAGGCCGCGCCGACCACGCCGCCGGCCAGCCCCGGCAGCGTGAGGTAGCGCACGGCGCGCTGGGGCGAACGCCCGGCCACCCAGGTGGTCAGCAGCGGTGCGGACAGGCCCAGCCTCGGCCCCAGCCACACTCCAATGCCCACGGGCAGGGCCAGCAGCGCGGCCATCACGCCAATGCCGGCGAGCGGCGTGGCCAGCGGCTGCACAGGCAGGCCCAGCAGGCGCATCCAGTCAGGCAGCACGAACCAGGCCATGGCCGCCACGCCGGGCAGGCCCAGCAGCCAGAGCACCGTGAAGATGCGCCAGCTCAGCCGTGGCAGCGCGGGCGGGGCATAGGCCGGTGGGGCGGGCATGAGGGTGGACACGGGGCCGGTGGTGGGCAGGCTGGCGTTGTCAGTCACGCATCAAGGCTTCTATCTCGTCGGGTTCCACGGGCACGCCGCGCGTGATCAGCTCGCAGCCCGTCTCGGTGACGATGGCATCGTCCTCGATGCGGATGCCGATGTTGTGGAACTGCTCGGGCACGCCGGCCGCAGGACGCACGTAGATGCCCGGCTCGATGGTGGTGCACATTCCCGGGCGCAGGATGCGGCTGGGGCGGTTGGTGATGGTCTCGCCCGACAGCGGGTCCTTGCGCTCGTGCGACTGGCCCAGCTCCGAGGGCTCCACATAGCTGCCGCAGTCGTGCACGTCCATGCCAAGCCAGTGGCCCGTGCGGTGCATGTAGAACTGGAAGAAGGCGCGCTGCTCGATCACGTCCTGGGCATTGCCATAGACCTTTCTGTCCAGCAGGCCCAGGTCCAGCATGCCCTGTGCCAGCACGGCCACGGTGGCGTCGTGCGGATCGTTGAAGCGCGCGCCGGCCCGCGTGGCCGCCACGGCGGCCTTCTGGCTGTCCAGCACCAGCTCGTAGAGCGCGCGCTGCGGGCCGGTGAAGCGGCCATCGGCGGGGAAGGTGCGCGTGATGTCGCTGGCGTAGCCGTCGAGCTCGCAGCCCGCGTCGATCAGCACCAGCTCGCCCGCATGCACGGGCGCCTTGTCGGCCTGGTAGTGCAGCACGCAGGCATTGGCGCCGGCCGCCACGATGGAGCCGTAGGCCACGTACTGCGAGCCCTGCTGGCGGAATTCATGCAGCAGTTCGGCGTCGAGGTGATACTCGCGCACCTCCTGGCCTGCGCGCAGCATCCGTGCCGAGCGCTGCATGGCGCGGATATGGGCCTGGGCGCTGATGGCGGCGGCGCGGCGCATGATGTCCTGCTCATGCGCGTCCTTGACCAGGCGCATCTCGTCGAGCAGCGTGCACAGGTCGCCCTGCTCGGCCGGGCACAGCGCGCCGAAGCGCACGCGCGCTCGCACCTGGCCCAGCCAGCCTTCCACGCGCACGGCCAGGCCTTCATGCGTGGCGAACGGATACCAGAGGCGGCCCCGGTTCTCCAGCAGGCGGGGCAGGCGCGTATCGATCTCGGCACTGGAGAACGCCTGGCTCACGCCCAGCGTGGCCACGGCGGCCTCGGGGCCCAGGCGGATGCCGTCCCAGATTTCACGCTCCAGGTCCTTGGGCTGGCAGAACAGCACGCTGGTGCCATCGGCGGCCAGCACCAGGCAGGCATTGGGCTCGGCAAAGCCGGTCAGGTAGTAGAAGTAGCTGTCGTGGCGGTACAGGTAGCCGGTGTCCCGGTTGCGCTGGCGCTCGGGAGCGGTGGGAATGATGGCGATGCCGCCAGCGCCCAACTGGGCGGCCAAGCGTGCGCGGCGTTGGGCGTAAACAGATGTCATACAGCTATCGTACTGCCGTCCGGGGTTCTCCACAGTCCCCTGAACAGGGGAACTTGGGGGTCAGGCAGCAGGTGTCAGGCTGGATTCAGTGCAGGCGCCGTCACTGCCCCAGGGCCCGCCGGTTCCAGGGCGCCTTCATCAGAACGCGCGCCAATCCGCAAAAGCCCGTGGCCCCGGCCACGATCAGGCCGCAGCCCACGAAGGCCGACAGCAGGTGCCACCACGGGGACACCGTGGCGCCGAGCACGGCGCCCAGCAGCGCCAGCCCGCCCGCGCCCAGTTGCACCTGGCGCTGCAGCTCCAGCGGCTGGCGGCTGTCGCGCAGCACGGGCAGGCCTTGTGCCTTCCAGGCGTCCAGGCCGCCGTCGAGCACATGGCCGGCACAGCCGGGCGGCAAGGCCGCCGCCAGGGCCTGGGCGTTGAGGCGCGTGCGGTGGCCGGAGCGGCAGTGAAAGACCACGGCGGCGGGCGCGCCGGCCAGGGCTCCCGCCGCCAGGCGGTCCATGGGCATGCTGCGGGCGCCGCCTATGCGTTCGCGTGCATGTTCGTCCGGCGCGCGGATGTCGATGAGCCAGGCACCCTGCTCCTGCATCTGGCGGGCGGCTTGGGAGGAAACGGAGGAAAGGGACATGGATCAGCTCCTTGGGAACAGAGGATTTCAGGCGCAGAAGATGCTCTTGAGCGTGGCCACCAGCTTTTGCACATCGGGATTGGCGATGCGGTAGTACAGCGTCTGCGACTCGCGGCGGTAGGCGACCAGACCCTCTTCGCGCATGCGGGCCAGGTGCTGGGACAGGGCCGACTGGCTCAGCGGGATCTGCTGCAGCAATTCGCCCACGGACAGCTCGCCATGCTCGATCAGCAGGCACAGCACCAGCAGGCGGTTTTCGTTGCCCACGGCGCGCAGCAGCGCGGCGGCACGTGCAGCGCCCTGCTGCAAAAAGGCCTGTTCGGGAGAGAGCGTCGGTCCGGTCATGGTTGATCAAGAACAATCTAATTTAGCAAATTCTAATATAATTGCCGGCAGGCTGCACATGAGCCATCGAACCAGGAGTGCCTTCATGACATCACCGCTGCGCATTGCACCGTTCTTCGACGCCAACACCCACACCGTGACCTACCTGGCCTGGGATGCGGACACGGCCGAGGCCGCCGTCATCGACCCCGTGCTCGACTACGACCACGCCAGCGGCCAGGCCCACACCGGCTCGGCCGATGCCGTGCTGGACGCCGCGCAGGCCCAGGGCCTGCGAGTGCGCTGGATCCTCGAAACCCATGCCCATGCCGATCACCTCAGCGCAGCCCCTTACCTGCGCGAGCGCACGGGCGCCCCGATTGCCGTGGGCGAGCACATCCGCGAGGTGCAGCGCATCTTCCGCCCCGTCTTCAACCTGCCCGCGCCCGGCGGCGACCAGCCCTTCGACCGGCTGCTGGCCGACGGCGACAGCCTGCCGCTGGGCGGGTTGCGCATCGAGGTGCTGCACACGCCCGGCCATACGCCGGCCTGCGTGTCCTACCGCATCGCGGATGCGGTCTTCGTGGGCGATACGCTGTTCATGCCCGACTACGGCACGGCGCGCGCCGACTTCCCCGGCGGCGACGCGGGCACGCTGTTCCGCTCCATCCAGCGCCTGCTGGCCCTGCCGCCCGCAACGCGATTGTTCATGTGCCATGACTACAAGGCGCCGGGCCGCGACCGCCATGCCTGGGAAACCACGGTGGACGCGCAACGCGCCGGCAATGTGCATGTGCACACGGGCGTGGACGAGGCCAGCTTCGTGGCCATGCGCAACCGGCGAGACGCCACGCTGTCCGCGCCCGCCCTGCTGCTGCCCGCCATCCAGGTCAACATGCACGCAGGCCATTGGCCCGCGGCCGAGGCCAATGGCGTGCACTACCTCAAAATCCCGCTGCGCATGAAGCACCGGCCCCGGGCGGCGGAAGCGAAGCAGGCGTAGAGTCATTCGCTCCGCCTCCCCCGCGCCTCTTGCGGCAACTTCCAGGACAAAGGACTTTCCATGATCCACAGCGCCCACGCCACCAGCACGGACACCCCCTATCGCGTCACGCTTGGCGACCCCCAAGGCCACCGCTGGCATGTGGACGAGCCTGCGGACAAGGGCGGCGGCGACACGGCGCCCGACCCCCTGCAGCTGCTGCTGTCGGCCCTGGGCGCCTGCACCACGGTCACGCTGCAGATGTACGCGGCGCGCAAGCAGTGGAAGCTGGAGCAGGTGGACGTGCAACTGCGCCTGAACCCCGAAGGCACGCCGGCCAGCGGCAACCTGATCGAACGCCAGATCACGCTGCAAGGCGAGCTGGACGACGAGCAGCGCCAGCGCCTGCTGCAGGTGGCCGAGGCCTGCCCCGTGCACAAGCTGCTGGCCGGCGAGGTACGCATCCAGACCGCGCTGCAGCTGCCGGCCTGAGCGGGGGCCGGGCCACCATGCAAAAAGCCCTGCAGCTGTCAGGCCGCAGGGCTTTTGGGAGTGGATGGGGACATGGCCGGCGTCAGGCTTGGCTGACCTCGATCTCCCCGGTATCGACATAGAGCTCGAACTCGCGCTTGGCCAGCGACACGGTGATCGGCTGCTCGTCCTGGGTCCAGGACAGCACATAGCTCCCGATGGCCGTGGCCACCTGCACACGGGTGCCGCGCGGAATGTCTTCCAGGGGGCCGTCGCCTACCCGGTGCTGCACATTGCCGGTGACCGTGGCTTCGAACTTCTCGGGGAATCGCTGCACTTCCACGGCGCTCTGGACCGCCTCTTCAGCGGCTTCGGCTTGCGTCTGTACGGATGTATTCATGGCGTTTTCTCCTGTAAGAGTGAGGCCGGCGCCCGCCAAAATGGCGGGCGCCGGTCCGTTCCTCGAATGTAAACAATGTTCCTGAGAATGCGCTGTCAGCGAACAGGCCCAATCGATGCGAGCCGCGTTTGCCTGCTGCGCCGCGCTGCACGACACTGGTGGCTTCCCCCACGAAACAGGCCGATCCGACCATGTCCGACACGTCCCAGCCCCAGCCCCAGACCCAACCCCAGCACCTGCCCACCCGCACCGCCGATGTGGGCGGCATTCCCATCCAGCGCGCCATTCCCCAGCGCGCCCTGCGCAAGGTCGGCGCCTGGTGCTTTCTCGACCACGCCGGTCCTGCCGACCCCGCGCCACCGGGCATGCAGGTCGGCCCGCATCCGCACATCGGCCTGCAGACCTTCACCTGGATGATCCGCGGCGAAGTGCTGCACCGCGACAGCCTGGGCCACACCCAGATCATCCGCCCCGGCCAGGTCAACCTGATGACGGCCGGCCACGGCATCGCCCACTCCGAGGAAAGCCAGACCCCTTCTCACATCCACGCCGCGCAGCTGTGGATTGCGCTGCCCGAGTCGCACCGCAACGGTCCGCCTCGCTTCCAGCACTACCCCGAGCTGCCCAGGACCACGGTGGGCGACTTCACGGCCACGGTGCTGGCCGGCGAGGCGCTGGGCCTGACGTCGCCGGCCGAGGTGCACACGCCCCTGATGAGCGTGGACCTGCATGCGGACAGCGCAGGCAATGGCAATGCCGTCGCCACGCTGCCGCTGCGCGCCGATTTCGAGCATGCCGTGCTCAGCCTGGAAGGCAGCGTAAGCGTGAATGGCCAGCCCCTGCCGGTGGAGGAACTGCTCTACCTGCCCATGGGCACGGCCTCGGTCGACATCGAGACCACGCCCGGCAGCCGCCTGCTGGTCATTGGCGGCGAGCCCATGGATGAAGCCATCTTGCTGTGGTGGAACTTCGTGGCCCGCACCAGCGAAGAGATCGCCGAGGCCCGCGCGCAATGGGAAGCGGAGGCCGGTCAGGATGCGCAGGCCCTGCCCGCAGGTGCGGCGCGCCGCTTCGGGCCGCCGCTGGCATCGCCCCTGAAGCCGCTGCATGCGCCTTCGCTGGACGGCGTGGTGCTGCGCGCCTCGCGCTGAACACGCCTGCTGCGGCTCTCGCCCTGCAACTATGGCCCTGCCCAACCAAAAGGCGCCCCGAATGGGGCGCCTTGCCGTTTGTGTTGCGGGAATTTCGAGCGTCAGGCCGGGCTGGCCGCATCCACCTCGGTGCCGTCTTCCACGCCGCGAACGCTCTCGCGGCCGTTCTTGTCCTTGAGCTTGCCCAGGTCGGTCTCCACGGCCCGCTTCAGCTTTTCAATGGCCGCGTTGAAGGCATCCTTGACCTTTTCAGCCTCGGCGTTTACGGCGATCGGCGGGCGGCCATTGGCCCGGGTCTCCAGAACGCAGCGCTTGCCGGGAGCGCCGGAGGTCTTGAGCGCATCGACGCCGGTGAGGAAAACCTCCACGCGTACCACGTAGTCCTTGAATCTCGCCAGCTTGGCGTTGATCTCTTCCTGCGCCCATTGCGCCAAGGACTCGCCACCCTGGATCGAATCGTCGGCATGAACCTGAACTTGCATGCATATCCTCCTAGTCGCCAAAAGCCGCACCACCGGCGCGGCGGGGTTGTCGGGGCCATGGATGAACTGGCGAATCCATCGTAACGCCATGCGGGCTGCCTGCACAGCAAGTCGCACCCTGCGTCGTCAGGTTTTTCGCGCTGCAGCATCCGCAGCCCCAACCCCTGCCTACAGGCTACACCCGCGGGCGGGGCGCCTGCACGAATGGACGGAAAAAGCTTGAGATGCCTCAAGACAACTCTTGCATTCACCTACACCTATTTGCAGTGATGGCCCTGCGCCGGTCGCGGGCGTTCAACCCCTTCCTACAGGTCGCAGGCACGATTGGGCTTACAACGTGACCATCAGGACTTCCCCCTTGCCCACCACCCCATGAGCCCACTTGCCTCACGCCGCCTCAAGATCGGCCTTTCGGCCTGTTTCTCCCATGCGGACCCGCAGCGTCCGCTGTTCACGGGCAAGACGCTGCAGTACGTGGAGCAATCGATAGCGCACTGGATCATGTCGGCCGGCGC
The DNA here is from genome assembly GCF_014170385.1 of Delftia sp. UME58. Lineage (NCBI taxonomy): Bacteria > Pseudomonadati > Pseudomonadota > Betaproteobacteria > Burkholderiales > Comamonadaceae > Delftia > Delftia sp. UME58. The sequence goes on along the minus strand of NZ_LZZV01000086.1, from coordinate 36,963 downwards.
CATGGTGGTGATGGTGCCCTGCCCCACAGGCGAGACCGCGCGCGGCGACGTGACGCTGGAGCACTATGCCGAGTGGCTGGACGGCGTGGTCATGCACGGCGGCGCCGATGTCTGGCCCGGCAGCTATGGCGAGGAACCCATGCGCCCCGAATGGCTGGGCGACCGCGTGCGCGACCTCTACGACCTGGCCGTGGTCGAGGCGTTTTCCCAGGCCGGCAAGCCCATCTTCGGCGTCTGCCGCGGTCTGCAGCTGATCAACGTGGCCTTCGGCGGAACGCTCTACCAGGACATCGAGACCCAGGTGCCCGGCTCGCAGCTGCACCGCAATCCCACCGAGTACGACCGCCACTACCACGACATCGCCATCGTGCCCGGCAGCCGGCTGGAGGCGCTGTACCCCACGCTGGACCGCGCACGCGTGAACAGCATCCACCACCAGGGCATCAAGGACGTGGCGCCCGAGTTCGATGTGGAGGCCTGGAGCCTGCCCGACCGCATTCCCGAGGCCATCTTCCGCAAGCCCGGCACGCTCAAGAGCTATATCGCGGCCACGCAGTGGCACCCCGAATTCCAGTTCCGCAACCCGGACACCAGCACGCTGGATGACAGCGTGCTGCTGCGCGACTTCCTGGCCGCCTGCTCACGCGCCCGCGTGAGCCCGGCCGTGAGCCACAGCCCCTTCCAGATCCGCAACCGCGCCGCGCGCCTGCTGCGCCGCGCCTTGCTTCGCAGGCATTGACGGCCCCGCGCCGCCAAGCGCCTGCGCCACCACCTGCTGCAACTGCCCACGCAGCCACGCATGGGCGGGATCGGCCTGGTGGCGCGTGTGCCAGATCATGAACATGGGCAGCGGCGGGCAGTCCACGGGTACGGCAAAGCTGGCCAGCGATGACAGGGCCGTGCGTCCCAGCAGCGATGGTGCGGTGGCCAGCAGCGGCGTGCCGCGCACAAAGGCGGCCAGCGCCGCAAAGCCCGGCACGCGCACGGCAAAGCGGCGCTCCAGCCCGCGCGCCTGCAGTTGCAGGTCCAGGTCCAGCGCCTGGCGGTCGGCATAGGCCACGGTGGCGTGGTCGGCCTGCAGATAGTCGGCCAGGCTGGCCGGCGGCTGTCGCACGGCGCTGTCATAGAAGACTGCGTACTCATCGCTGAACAGGCGCTTTTGCACGATGTCCGTGGCATCGGGCGGACGCGGGCTGATGGCCAGCAGGCAGGCGTCCGAGCGCAGCAGTTCGGCATCCGGCGCGCCGCTGTCGATCACGCGCAGCATGGCTGCGGGCGCTTGCGTGCGCAGGCGCCGGGCCAGCGCGGGCAGCAGCAACTCGCGCTGCAGGTCGTTGGCGGCAATGGTGATCTCGGCACGCCAGTGCGCAGGGTCAAAGCTGGGCCCCTGGCCGAACTGCTGCATCTGCCGCAGCAGCTCGCGCGCCGGGTCCTGCAGCGCCAGCGCATGGGCCGTGGGTGCAATACCCCGCCCCTGCCGCACGAACAATCGGTCGCCCGTGATGGCGCGCAGCTTGTCCAGCAGATGGCTGACGGCCGACTGCGTCACGCCTAGGCGCTGCGCCGCCGCCGTGACGCTGCCGGTCTCCAGCACGGCCAGCAGCAGTTGCAGCAGCCTGCCATCGAGCTGCGATCCATCGATTTGTCTCATGCATTCCATGATTGGCCACCGCTTTATCTTTGGCAACGCGGGCCGGACACTGCCACTGATCCAACGCAAATACCGGAGACAAAACATGGCCGATCAGCCGCAGATTCCCGGCACCACCCTGTTCGATGGCAGGCAGGCCCGCAAGGGCTATGCACTCAACAGCATGTGCTTTTCCTTCAACGAGCTGGCCAACCGCCAGGCCTTCCTGGCCGACGAGGAGGCCTATATGCGCAGCTACGGGCTGAACCAGGAGCAGGCCGATGCCGTGCGCGCGCGCAACGTGCTGCAGATGATCGCGGCCGGCGGCAACGCCTACTACCTGGCCAAGCTGGCCGGCATCTTCCACCTGGACATGCAGGACATAGGCGCCCAGCAGACCGGCATGACCAAGGCCGAATTCCAGGCCCTGCTGCGCTCGCACGCCTGAGCCCCGCCGCAGCCCACACACAAGACACAGCACAGGAGACACCCACCATGGCACATCTCATCGGCGGCCTCGGCACCTCGCACATTCCCGCCATCGGCAACGCCATCCACAAGGGCCTGCACAACGAGCCCTACTGGAAGCCCTTCTTCGACGGCTTCCCGCCCATCCGCGAATGGCTGGCCGCGCAGCGCCCCGACGTGGTGGTGATGTTCTACAACGACCACGGCCTGAACTTCTTCCTCGACAAGATGCCCACCTTCGCCGTGGGCGCGGCCGAGCGCTACTGCAACGCCGACGAAGGCTGGGGCATTCCCACGCTGGCACCGCTGCGCGGCCACACGGAGCTGTCATGGCACCTGATCGAGTCCCTGGTGGGCGAGGATTTCGATGTGGTCAGCTGCCAGGAGATGCTGGTGGACCACGCCTGCACGCTGCCGCTCAAGCTGTTCTGGCCCGAGGGCGACTGCCCGGTGGCCGTCGTGCCGGTGTGCATCAACACCGTGCAGTTCCCGCTGCCCTCGGCGCGCCGCTGCTATGCGCTGGGCCAGGCCGTGGGCCGGGCCATCGCGCGCTGGGACAGCGACCAGCGCGTGGCCGTCATCGCCTCAGGAGGCCTGTCGCACCAGCTCGATGGCGAGCGCGCCGGCTTCATCAACAAGGCCTTCGACCTGCAGTTCCTTGAAAGCATGGCCACCAATCCCGAATGGGCCACGCAGTTCAGCGTGCATGAACTGGTGGAAAAGACCGGCACCCAGGGCGTGGAACTGCTGATGTGGCTGGCCATGCGCGGTGCCCTGTCCGCGGCTGCGCCCGGCGTGCGGCGCGTGCACGGCAACTACCACATACCGATCTCCAACACCGCCACGGCCGTGCTGGCGCTGGAGTCGGTCTAGTCGGAAAACACAAAGGCCGCCGGGCATGCGGGGCGGCCTTTGTGCTTTGCGGGGCCGTGCGGACCGGGTGTATCCCGGCCCTGCCTCTCAATGGTGGTGGCCGTGGCCGCCGTGCACGTGGCGGTGCTCGATTTCCTCGGGCTTGGCCGCGCGCACTTCGGTGACCTTGCAGGCAAAGTGCAGCGCCATGCCGGCCAGCGGGTGGTTGCCGTCCAGCAGCACCACGGGGCCCTTGATCTTGACCACGTGGTAGATCTGGGGCTGGCCCTGGTCATCCGTGCCGCGCAGCTGGCCGCCGACCTTCACGCCGGGCGGGAACTCGCCCTTGGGGATGGTGCGGGTCAGGCTCTCGTCGCGCGCGCCGAAGGCGTCTTCCACGGCCAGGTCCACGGTCAGCGTGTCGCCCACGGCCTTGCCGTCCAGGGCGGCTTCCACCTTGGAGAAGATGTTGTCGTAGCCGCCGTGCAGATAGGCCACGTCGCCCTTGTCGAGCAGCTTGCCCAGCTTGTCGGTGATCTTGTAGTTGATGGTGACGGCGGTGTCTTTGGTGATGTTCATGGCAAAGGCCTTGGAAAACCGCAGCGCAGAAGGCGCGCCGCGCAAAACCTCCATTGTCGGCGACGCGCGCTATTCCAGCGTCACGCCCGTGGCCTTGGCCACGCCGCGCCACTTCTCCACGTCGGCACGGATCTGCTGGGCAAAGGCCTCGGGCCTGTTGGCCACAGGCTCGGCGCCCAGGCCACGCAGTTGGCTGGCCACCTCGGGGGCGCGCACGGCCTGGGCGACGGCCGACTGCAGCGCATCGAGCACGGCGCGCGGCGTGCCCGCCGGCGCCAGCAGGCCGAACCAGCCCGAGACCTCGTAGCCCGGCACGCCGCTTTCGGCCACCGTGGGAATGTCTGGCGCGCCAGGCCAGCGCTGCGCCGTGGTCACGGCCAACGCGCGCAGCTTTCCGCTTCGCACGAAGGCGATGGTCGAGGGCAGGTTGTCGAACCCCACCTGGATCTGTCCGCCCATGAGGTCGGTGAGCATGGGCGAGGCGCCCTTGTAGGGCACATGGACCATGTCCACGCCGGCCATCATCTTGAGCAGCTCGGCACTCATGTGCGGCGAGCCGCCGGGGCTGGTGGAGCCGAAGTTCACCTGCCCGGGCCGTGCCCGGGCCATGGCCAGCAGTTCGGCCAGCGTCTTCGCGGGAACGTCGGGATGGACCACGATGATGTTGGGCGTGCTGGCCACCACGGTGACGGGCGCGAAGTCCCGCACGGCGTCATAGGGCAGGGTTTTCTGCAGCGCCGAGTTGATGCCGTGCGAGCTGGCCGTGCCCATGACCAGGGTGTAGCCATCGGGCGCGGCCTGGGCCACGGCCGACGAGCCGATGGCGCCGCTGGCGCCCGCGCGGTTCTCCACCACGAAGGGCTGCCGGAGCCGCTGCGTCAGCTGGGCCGCCGCCAGCCGCGCAATGATGTCCGTCGTACCACCCGCCGGATAGGGGACGACGATGCGCACGGGTTTGGAGGGGTAGGCCTGGGCGCCGGCCTGCACGGGGGCCAGCACCGTCCACGCGGCCAGTGCCAGCGCGGCAAGCGCTCGGAAGGGTTGCAATGCCATGTCTTTGTCTCCTCTGTTTCTTTGCCTGTGATGCAAGGCGGCGAAGCTCAGCCCGGCGCCCGCTGGCGAAGCAGTGGCTGCAGTTCGACAGGGACTTCCAGCTCGAAGCCGAGGATGGCCGCCGACAGCGCCTTGCCGTAGTTGTCCACCGACAGGCTGCGCGATACGCCGCCGCCCAGCGCGCCATGGGCGACGAAGTTCAGTGCGTGCAGGTTCTGCGCCTCGTAGCGCAGCACCTCGCCCGTGATGGCAGTGCCATGGAAGGCCTTGAAGCGCTCGGCCGTCAGCTGCTCGCACAGCAGCGGATACAGCGCGGGCTCGTAGGCGAACACGGCGATGTTCGAGGTATTGCCCTTGTCGCCCGAGCGCGTATGCGCCACCTGTTCCAGTCGTACCTTGGCGGTCATGCCTGCCTCCCGTTCAGCTCGTGAAATAGTCGATGTGCGCGGGCACCTGCTCGCGCGCAACCAGTGCCGACCACACGCCGATCACCTCGCGCGTGCGCTCCTGGTGGGGCACGCGCTTGCCCGTATGGGCAATGCCCGAGACGGCCATGCCATCCACCTCGCGGCCCACCTTGGCCGCCTGCTCGCGCGTGCGGGTGCGCGCTGCCACGCGCACCGCCACTTCGTAGGGCTCGGGCGCCTGCTGCGGCGTGGCCGCGCCGTGCACGGCGTTCAGGCCCAGGAAGTCGATGCGGACCTCCTCGGCCTCCAGCTTCACGATGTCGAAGCGCTCCTGCAGAATGCGGCGCGCCAGCTGCGCGCGGCGCAGCGCGCCGGGGCCTGCGTAGAAGAACATGTCCTCGCCGATGAAGCCCTCGGTGCATCCCATGGAAACCTTGAGCGTGGTCGTGCGCGGCTTGCCGGTGAGGCCCGTCACGCGCACGCGGTCCGGGCCCGCCTGGACAATGCGCGCCTGGGTGAAATCGACCACCACGTCCGGCGTGATGTAGTGGGCGGGGTCATGCACCTCGTAGAGCATCTGCTCCTTGACGGTCTGCACCGTGACCATGCCGCCCGTGCCTTTGACCTTGGTGAGGGTGACACCGCCATCGGCATCGACTTCGGCGATGGGAAAGGCCAGGTTCCAGGGCTCGGGCACATCCTTGAGGCCCGGATCGGCGAAATATCCACCCGTGACCTGGGCGCCGCATTCCAGCAGATGGCCGATGCCGCTGCCCGCGCCCATGCGCTCGTGGTCCAGCGGGTCCCAGCCGAACTCGTACGCCATGGGGGCAAGGAACAACGAGGGATCGGCCACGCGCCCCGTCACCACGATCTGCGCACCCGCCTTCAGTGCCTGCACGATGGGCTCGGCGCCCAGGTAGGCCTCGGCCGAGATCAGCGTGCCGGCCAGCGTCTGCGTGGATGCGCCGGTTTCCAGGATGGTGGGCGCCAGCGAAAGCACCCGATCGGTGATCAGGCTGCCGCCCACGGCCGCCACCTTGACGCCGTGGATGCCCATCTCGCCCAGCAACTCGACGATGCGCCGTGCCGCGCCCTGCGGGTTGATCCAGCCCTGGTTGGAGATGATGCGCGTGCCCTGCCGCATGCAGGCCGGCAGCACGGCGCGCATGCGCTCGTCCAGGTAGGTGTCGTAGCCGGGAAAGGACGGGTCGCGCCGCGCACGTACCTGGGCGGCGGAAACCGTGGCCTCGGCCATGGTTTCGAAGCAAAGGTAGTCGAGCGCGCCGTGCTCTGCATTGAGGGCTGCGGGCTCGATGCGGTCGCCCCACCATGCGGCGCCCGCGCCTATGCGCAGGATCGGGTTCTGGCTCATCGGTGTTGTCTCCGTTCTGGTCGTCGAAACCATTCTGTACAGTGGCCCTGCACGAGACAACGCATGCGCGGCCATAGCGCATGTGAACGCAATTCACAGGGAGACCGGAGGCGCTCATGGACCAGTTCGGACAGATGACGGTGTTCCTGCGCGTGGTCGAGGAGGGCAGCTTCTCGGGCGCCGGACGGCGCCTGCAACTGGCGCCCTCCACGGTCAGCAAGCTCATCGCGCGCATGGAGATGCGCCTGGGCGTGCGACTGTTCGAGCGCATCGCTGGCGCCATCCGCCTCACGCAGGAGGGCGAGCGCTTTCGCGAGGCCAGCCAGCAGGTGGTGCAGGCCATGGAAGACGCCGAGGCCTCGGTCCGCGTGGCCGACGCCGAGATCTCGGGCACGGTGCGCATCCACACGGCGCTGACCACGGCCAAGTACCTGGTGGCGCCACGCCTGCCGCTGCTGCTGGACAGGCACCCGCGCCTGCACCTGGACTTCGTGCTGGGCACGGAACGCGGGGACTTCATCCGCCAGGGGCTGGATGTGGCCATCCACAGCGGCCGACCCACGGAGCAGACGCTGATCGGCCGCCCGCTGATGCACAGGCCCTGGGTGATCGCGGCATCGCCGCAGTACCTGGAACGATTCGGCCGCCCCGAGCGGCCCGAGGATCTGCTGCGCCACCGCTGCCTGAATTTCACCATCCGCACGCAGTGGAATCGCTGGACCTTCCATGACGAGGCAGGCCTGAGGACCATCGACATCCCCAGCCATATCGGCGCCAACCAGGGCGAGTTGCTGCACAGCTTTGCGCTGCTGGGGCTGGGCGTGGTGCGGCTGGCGCATTTCCACATCGCCGCCGACCTGGAGCGCGGCGCCCTCGTCCCCCTGCTGCAGTCCTACCAGGAGCGCAGCGAGGACGACCGTTTCTACCTGCTGTACCCGCGCGGCCGGTCGCTGGCGCCGCGTGTGCGCGCCGTGGTGGACTTCCTGGCGGCCCAGTTCAGCTAGAGCCCTCAGCCAGGCACTCGCGCGCGCATTCCAGCAGGCTGCGCGCCCAGCGCGCGCGGGCCGAGGTGTTCAGCCACAGCAGGCCGACCTTGCGCGCATCGGCAGGGCGCGAGCCGGCGCCGTCCGCAGCGACGCCCTGCTCGGGCAGGGCCAGCACGCGCACGTCGCGGCCCTGGGAGAGCACGGGGCCGATGTCGGGCACCAGGCCCACGCCCAGGCCCTGGTCTACCATCATGGCCACGGCCAGCACCGAGTTCAGTTCCATGCGCTCCAGCGGCGCAATGCCCTGGGCACGCAGGTAGCGGTCGGCCAGCCGGCCACCGGCCAGGGAGCGGTCGTAGCGCACCAGGGGCCGGGTGCGCAGCAGGGCCAGCGGGTCCTGCTGCGCATCGCGGGCGCGGCACAGCACGACCAAAGGCTCCTGGCGCAGCTCGGCCCAGCACACGGTCTTGGGCAGGTCGAACGAGGGTTGCAGGCAGATCAGCACGTCCAGCTCGGACTGGACCAGGGCCGTGTACAGCTCGGGCGTGAGGCCGGCGCGCACGCTGATGCGCACCTCGGCGTGGCGCGCCACGAAGGCCCGCATCACGGCGGGCACAAAGCCGTGCAGCGCCGTGTTCACCGTACCCAGCCGCAGCTCGCCACCGTCGGCATCCGAGGCCACCCATTCGCGCAGGCCCTCGAAGTCCTGCAGCAGCTGGCGGCCGCGCTCGAACAGCCGCTCGCCCGCCTCGGTGGCGCGCACGCTGCGGCCATGGCGCACCAGCAGGGCAGCGCCCAGCTCACCCTCCAGCACGCGCATCTGCTGGGCAATGGCCGAGGGGCTCAGGTCCAGCTGGCGAGCGGCCTCGGACATGGAGCCGGTGTCCACCACTCTCAAGAAATTGTGTATGTATCTCACGTCCATTTCACACATTCTCTTGGATCACAACGCAGATGCAACTGCTGTTTTCCCCGGCGCCGCTGCACCACACTGCGTGACAACGACTATTTTCAGGAGACACGCATGGATTGCCTGCACCCCTCTCACGCCCAGGCTCACGCCCCGTTGTCGCGCCGCCTCTGGCTGTCCGCGGCGGCTGCGGCCATGGCGGCCACCGCCCTGCCGACCCTGGCCCAGCGGCGCGGCAGCCGCCTGGTGGTGCCGTTTGCGCCGGGCGGCGGCAACGATGTGTTTGCGCGGCAGATGGCGCATGGCCTCAACGAGTCCTTCGGCTACGGGATGATCGTGGAGAACAAGGCTGGCGCGGGCGGCAACCTGGGCACGGAAGCCGTGGTGCGCTCGGCCGGCGACGGCAGCACCTGGCTGCTGGGCCATACGGGCACGGTATCCATCAATCCCTCGCTGTATCCGGGCCTCAAGTTCAATGCGGCCACCGATCTGCAGCCGGTGGCCATGTTCGCCTCGTCGGCCCTGCTGCTGGTGGTGCCGGCTTCCTCGCCCGCGCGCAGCGTGGCCGATCTGGCCGAGCAGATGCGCAGGCGCAGCGGCGAGATGAACTACGCCTCCAGCGGCTCGGGCACGGGCGGCCACCTGACGGGCGAGATGTTCGCCCACGCGCTGGGCGCCAAGGCCATCCACGTGCCGTACAAGGGCACGGCCCCGTCGCTGACCGACCTGGTGGGCGGCAATGTGGACTTCAGCTTTGGCGTGATTCCCGCGGCCATGGCCCTGGTGAAGGCCGGCAAGCTGCGCGCCCTGGCCGTGACCGGAGCCAAACGCCAGCCCCAGCTGCCCGACGTGCCCACGGTGGCCGAGTCCGGCGTGCGTGCGCTGGCCGACTTCGAGAGCTCGCTGACCTACGGCATCCTCGCGCCCAGGGGCACGCCTGCCGAGACGGTGCGCACGCTGGGGCGCGACATCCTCAAGGTGGCGTCTGCCGAGTCCTTCCAGTCGCGCCTGGGCATCGAGGGCGCCGTGCCGCTGCTGGGCGATGGCGCGCAGTACGCGGCCCGCATCCAGGTGGAGAGCGCCAAGTGGGCGGCCGTGATCAAGGCCTCGGGCGCCACGGCCTGAGACCGGCAAGGACAGCATGTCATTGGTGAAGGACTATCTGGGCCCGGCCGACAGCGGCCACTGGTTTGCGGATGCGCGCTGGCTGCAGGCGCTGCTGCGCTTCGAATCCGCGCTGGCCGCAGCCCAGGCCGACTGCGGCCTGGTGCCGCGCCCGGCGGCCGAGGCCATTGCGCGCGCCTGCGCGCAGGCGCCGCTCACCTGCGAAGGCGTGGTGGAGCAGGCGCGTGCCAGCGGCGCGCTGGGCCTGGCCGTGGTGCGGCCGCTGCAGCAGTGGCTGCAGGCCCATGCCCCCGAAGGCCTGCCCTGGCTGCACTGGGGCGCGACCACGCAGGACGCGGTGGACACGGCGCAGGCCCTGCTCACGCAGCAGGCCCTGCAGGCGCTGCTGGCCGAGCTGGACGCGCTGCAGTCTGCACTGCAGGCCCTGGCCCGCACGCACGCGGCCACGCCCATGCTGGCGCGCAGCCTGCTGCAGCCCGCGCAGATCACCAGCTTCGGCTTCAAGTGCGCGCAGTCGGCTGCCGCCGTGGGGCGCAGCATCGAACAGCTCGAAAGGCTTGCCACCGCTGCGCTGTGCGTGCAATTGGGCGGCGCCGTGGGCAATGGCGCCGTGCTGGGAAGCCACCGTGCCGAGGTGGAGCAGGCACTGGCCCGGCGCCTGGGCCTGTCGGCCTGCGGCCGCAGCTGGCATACCCAGCGCGACGACTGGATGCGCCTGGCCATGGAGGCCACCGTATGCGGCGGCAGCCTGGCCAAGCTGGCCAAGGACTGGTCGCTGATGTCGCAGTACGAGGTGGGCGAGGTCAGCGAGGCACCGCGCGGCAGCACCTCCAGCGCCATGCCGCACAAGCGCAATCCCGTGCACCTGATGCAGGCGGTGGCACAGGCCCAGGCCGTGCCCCCGCTCGCGGCCCTGCTGCTGGGCTGCATGGCCCAGGCCCATGAGCGCGCGCTGGGCGAGTGGCAGGCCGAGGTCGCGCACTGGCCCGACCTGTGGCGCCATGTGCATGGCGCCGCCGCCGCATTGCGCCAGGCCGCGCAGTCGCTGCAGGTGCATCCCCAGCGCATGCTGGGCCATGTGCAGGGCCTGCACGGACTGGTGTTTTCAGAGGCCTGCGTGCATGCGCTGGCGCCCTGGACAGGCAAGCCCGGGGCCCTGGCCGCCGTGGAGCTGCTGGCCCCGCAGGCGCTGGAGCAGGGGCGCGAGCTGCGCCTGCTGCTGGCCGAATGGGCCGCGCCCCGGCTGGACGCAGCGGCCCTGCAGGCGCTGCAAGATGCGCTGGCGCGGGCCTGCGACCCGGCACGCGCCGTGCAGGCATCGCATGATGCATGCCTGGCGCTGCTGGCAGCGCCGCAGATCCATGCCATTGCTTGACACAGGAAACCCCGCCATGACCGAATCTTCCGCCGACGCCCTGCAGCGCGGCCTTGCCAACCGCCGCCGCGTGCTGGGCGATGAATGGGTGGACCAATCCGTGGCGCGCGCCAACGAACTGAATGTGGAGTTCCAGCGCATGATCACGGCCTATGCCTGGGACGGCATCTGGAGCCGCCCCGGCCTGGAGCGCCGCACGCGCCGCATCATGGTGCTGGCCATCACGGCTTCCATGGGCCGCTGGGAAGAGTTCGAGCTGCACATCCGCACGGGCCTGCTGGCCGACCCGGCCGATGCCGAGGCCGCGCCGCTGGACCTGGAGACCATCCGCGAAGTGCTGCTGCAGACCGCCGTCTATGCCGGCGTGCCCGCAGGCAACACCGGCATGGCCATCACGCTGAAGATCCTCAAGGAGCTGGGGCGCACGCCCGCGCCGGCCAGCTTTCATCCACCCGCAAACGCGGCCTGACGCGGCCTGACCGGACTCAGGCAGCCGGAGGCTGCTCCTCGGCCGCAGCGCCCGGGTAGCGCGCAAAGCGCCGGTTCTCTGCGCCATGCACCGGGTCCTGCTCGGCCCAGGGCCACCCGCCGAACTGGGTGCGCCGGTAGTCCTGCATGGCCTGCATGATTTCCTGCTGCGTGTTCATCACGAAGGGGCCGTACTGCGCCACGCTCTCGCCAATGGGGCGGCCTTGCAGCACCAGGCATTCCACGGTGTCGGCGCCGCCGTTGTGCAGCTCCCAGTCCTGCGTGGCATCCACATGCAGGGCCGCATGCTGGGCCAGCGCCGTGGGCCCGACCTGCAGTGCCTGGCCAGCAAAGAAATACAGCATGCGCTGCGTATCCGCGCCGGCTGCGCGCGGCAGCGTCCAGCGTGCGCCGGGCTCCAGGCGCAGCGTCCAGATGGCCACGTCGCCCTCGGGTTGCGAGGCCCAGGATTCGGGCGGCGGCGGCAGGGCCGGCGCCGCGCCGGGCAGGCTGCCTGCGACCACGGTGACCACGGTCCTGCGGCCTGCGGCGTCTGCGTGCTCCAGGCGCGGGATGCGCTCGTTCCAGAACATGGTGAAGTGCGGCTCCACCATCTTGGAGCGCGCAGGCAGGTTCAGCCAGATCTGGAACAGCTCCAGCGGATTGGGCGCGTCGCTGTTGAGCAGCGGGAACATCTCCGAATGCTGGATTCCCTTGCCGGCCGTGAGCCACTGCACGTCGCCGCCGCCAAAGCGCGCGGCCGCACCCAGCGAATCGGAATGGTCGATCAGGCCCTTGCGCACCAGGGTCACGGTCTCGAAGCCGCGGTGCGGGTGGCCGGGAAAGCCCGGCACGCCCTCGCCGTGGTACATGGAAAAGCCGTCCTTGCGGCTGAAGTCGCTGCCCATCTGGCGGCCTTCCAGGTCCACGGCCTGCACGCCCAGGCGGCCATCGCTGGGCGGATAGGCATCGTCATGGTGGGCACAGAACAGGAAGGGGTCCATGGTGGGCCACAGCGGGCCCAGCGGCTGGCTCTGGAGGACGGGGGTGGTGGCTGCGGTCATCGTGGCTCCTGTGAGGCTGCGCCCGCAAGAAAAAGGGGGCGCTGCATTCTCGGACAGATGCGGCCCCCGCGCCCGTTTTGAAAGCCACCATGGCTGGGACAGTGCGGCCCAGGAATGCAACGCCCGCCGGGTCAGTTGCGCGGCGGCGTCACCAGGCCCTTTTGCACGGCGGGCCGCGCAACGAAGGCGGCCAGCACGCGCTGCAGCTCGGGAAAGCGCTCCCAGCCCAGCAGCGCGGCCGCGTTGTAGCCCTGCTCCACCACCATGTTGCGCACCCAGGGCCACAGGGCGATGTCGGCAATGGTGAACTGCTCGCCCATCACCCAGGCGCGGCCTGTGAGGCGGCGCTCCAGCACGCCCAGCAGGCGCACGGACTCGTTCACGTAGCGGTCGCGCGGGCGCTTGTCCTCGAAGTCCTTGCCCGCGAATTTGTGGAAGAACCCCAGCTGGCCGAACATGGGGCCGACGCCACCCATCTGGAACATCAGCCACTGCAGCGTTTCATAGCGCGCGGCCGGGTCGGCGGGCAGCAGCGGGCTGCCGGACTTCTCGGCCAGGTAGACCAGGATGGCGCCCGACTCGAACAGCGCCAGCGGCTTCCCGCCCGGGCCTTGCGGGTCCAGGATGGCCGGGATCTTGTTGTTGGGAAAGGTGTCCACGAACTCGGGCGAGAGCTGGTCATTGCTCTCGAAGCCCACGCGGTGCGCCTCATACGGCAGGCCCATCTCCTCCAGAGCGATCGACACCTTGACGCCGTTGGGCGTGGGCAGGGAATACAGCTGGATGCGGTCCGGCTGCGTGGCCGGCCACTTGCGCGTGACGGAAAAGGCGGAAAGCGGATTCTGTGGAGTCATGGGGCACCTTGAAGGCTGGACGGGTTCGCCAAGAAATCGATGGCCGCTGCATCGTAACGTTCGACGCCCAGCCATGCCTGGCACGCTAAATAATGGCGGACCAGGCTCCTGTCGCCTGGCCATAAAAACCAACGGAGACATGCATGACAAGACATTCCACCCGCCGCCACGCACTGGCCCTGCTCGGCACCACCGCCGCCGCCTGGGCGGCCCTGCCCCTGGTCGCCACAGCGGCCGGCTACCCCGAGCGCCCCGTGACCGTGGTCGTGCCCTACTCGCCCGGCGGCGGCGTGGACATCATCACGCGCCTGGTCACGCCGCCCATGGCCGAGCTGCTGGGCCAGTCCCTGGTGGTGGACAACAAGCCCGGCGGCGGCACCAACATCGGCATGGGCGCGGTGGCACGCGGCGCGGCCGACGGCTATCTGCTGCTGACGGCATCCAACACGCTGACCACCAACAAGGCGCTGTACGCCAAGCTCAATTTCGATCCGCTCAAGGACCTCATCCCGGTGGGCCGCATCGGCGAGGCGCCGCTGGTCGTGGTGGTCAACGCCAAGTCGCCCCACAAAAGTTTGGCCGAGCTGATCGCGGCCGGCAAGGCCAAGGCCGGTGCGCTGTCCTATGGCACGGCTGGCGTGGGCAGCTCTGGCCACATGGCCAGCGCCCTGCTGGAGCGCGCAGGCGGTTTCCAGGCCGTGCACATTCCCTACAAGGGCGGCTCGGCCGCCGTGACCGACCTGCTGGGCGGGCGGCTGGACTTCATGGCCATCAACCCGCTGGAGGTGGCAGGCCATGTGGGCAGCGGCGCGCTGCGCGCCCTGGCGGTGCTCAACCACAATGGTTCGCGCCTGTTGCCGGGCGTGCCCACGGCGCGCTCGATGGGCGTGAACGTGCAGGCCACCGTGTGGTGGGGCCTGGTGGCACCGGCCGGCACGCCGCCGGCCGTGGTGCAGGCGCTGAACCAGGCGCTGAACAAGAGCCTGGCGCAGCCGGCCGTGCTGCAGAAGCTGGCCGACATCGGCGCATCGCCCATGGGCGGCACGCCGGCCGAGTTCGGCGCCTTCATTCAGGCCGAGAGCGCCGAGCTGGGCGAGGTGATTCGCGCTGCGAATATCCGCGCAGACTGAGGCGCGGGCGAAGGTGCGCCGCTGCGCTCAGCGCGGCGCGACGGGCTTCTGGACCAGGGCCACGCTCAGGCCGTCCGGCGTCACCGTGATGGCGCCGGGCTCCATGTTCAGCGAGTCCATCAGGGCCAGTTCCTTGTCCTGCAGCTGGTAGAGCACGAGCTGGCCCAGCGCCTGCTCGGCCAGCGCGCTGGCATAGGTGGTGAGCATGTCGCTCATGGCGGGCGCCAAGTCGTTGATGACCAGGCTGTTGACCTTGATCTGGTGGGCGCGCAGCGTGCGGTCCGTGGGCTCGTAGCGCAGCGCGAAGTCCAGGTTCAGGTGGCCGCCATAACCCTGCTTGAGCACGGGCCCCGACAGATCGGCCTGCAGCACCGCATTGAGCGCGTTGCGCTCGGGCAGCAGTCCCAGCATCGGCGAATGCAGCTTGAGCTGCAGCATGCCGGCCACGGGGAACTGCCGGGGAAAGCGCTGGGCCACCACCTCCTGCAGCCTTTGCCGCGAAACCGAGACATTCCCAGGCCCGGACTTACCCGAACACCCGGTCGCAGCCAGGCTCCAGCCCGCTGCCACGACCATCAACAAAAAGCGGCGATTCATCACGACAGCACAAGCCTCAGAAAGCCCGACACGAAACCCTGAAGCGCCATGCATGCCATACGCATGGCGCTATGTTTTTTGAGAGCGACATTGTCCCGCCAGGGGCTATTCCCTGTCCCTGCAGTGGGTGTTGCCCGGCACCTGCGCGCAGCCACTTCGAGAACGAAACGACATAGCAGCTAGTGCCCGCCGGACATAGGCAGTACCGGCTCCCATACGGAAACTCGGCCGCTCGCAAAGTTCCCGCCTTCCAGAAGAAATCAAGGAGACACCATGAAGAAGAACATCGCCCTCGCCCTGCTGGCCACAGGCTGCGCGGCCGGCCCCGCCCTGGCGCAGTCCACCAGCAGCGTGAGCCTGTACGGCATCATCGACGTGTCGGTGCGCGCGCAAAGCGGCCTGTCGGGCGCCAATGCGCCGGCTGCGGGCAGCATGGGCTCCGTCAACAGCGGCGTGGGCCCCACCAGCCGCTGGGGCATACGCGGCAGCGAGGACCTGGGCGGCGGCCTGCGCGCCATCTTCAACCTCGAATCCACGCTGGGCGCCGACGTGGGCGGCATCGGCGGCGTGGCCGGCACCTTCGACCGGGCGGCCATCGTGGGCCTGGCCGGCCACTGGGGCGCGGTCACGGCTGGCCGGCAGAACACGCTGATCTCCGACTCCGTGGGCCTGGTCGATCCCATCGCCCTGCGCTTTGCGGGCCTGAACCCCAACATCCAGGTCACCAGCCTCACGGGCCACGGCCTGAACAACGAATGGGGCGCCACCAACACCAAGGTGGGCTCCAACCGCGTCAACAACTCCATCAAGTACTCGGGCAGCTTTGGCGGCCTCACGGCGCGCGCCATGTACAGCTTCGGGGAGACCGGCGTGTCGGCCTCGCGCCTGGACACGCGCGGCCTGGGCCTGGACTGGCGCCAGGACGACCTGGTGCTGACCAGCGCCTACACACAGTTCCACGACGCCAGCGGCCGCACGCTGGACGCCGCCAACATCGGTGGCGCCTGGAGCCGTGGCGACCTGCGCCTGATGCTCAACTACGGCCGCAACAAGGCCGAGACCAGCGACACCGCGAAAACCACGAACAAGATCCTGGCCGTGGGCGCGCGCTACGCCGTCACGCCCGTCATCGGCCTGAACGGCGGCTACTACAAGGTGGACCGCGAGCGCACGGGCCAGGGCGACGACGGCTTCCAGCGCCTGATCGGCTTCGTGGACTACCAGCTGTCCAAGCGCACCAGCCTGTTCCTGGAGCTGGACACGACCAGGTGGAAGAACGGTTACCAGGGCGCAGGCAACAAGACACGCGCCAACGGCATCAGCCTGGGTATCACGCACAATTTCTGACCCCCTGAGCGGCTGGCGCCGCTTCCCCCAGGGGACGACGCCCTCGGCTAGGCGCCCCCGCCGCGAGGCGGCTCTTGCTCGGCGTCTCTGACTTGGAGCACGCCAGTTTCACAGGCTGTGATCGTGATTCGCAGACCTGCAAGCCGCCGCGAAATCCAGCTTTGCCGCGCCCTTGGGCGCGGTTTTTTTATCTATTCATATATCTATTCATGGATTTGCATAAATCCTTGATTTTCAATAAATTAACCCCTTTTTTCATCCATTCATTAATTGATTCCCCATGGCCACTGAAGACCTTTCCCTGCAGGTGCTGGCAGCACTGCGCCGCCAGGGCGGTGCGCTGGCGGCGCGCGAGCTCCAGCAGATGCTGGGCGTGAGCCAGCCCACCGTATCGCGCGCGCTGGCACCCCTGATCCAGTCCGGCCAGGTGCGCAAGGTGGGGGCGGCACGCACGCAGCGCTATGTGCTGCCGCGCCAGGTGGCGGGCGTGGGCGCCGAGGTGGCCATCATGCGCGTGGACACCGAAGGCCATGCGTCGCCCTTCGGCCGCATGATCGCCCTGCACGGCGGCGGCTTCTGGGTGGATGAGGCCGACGGCCTCAGCGAGCAGCACGACGGCCTGCCCTGGTTCCTGGACGACATGCGGCCCCAGGGCTTCATCGGCCGCAGCTTTGCGCACAGCCACCCCGAACTGCAGCTGGGCGGCGACCCGCGCCAGTGGGGCGAGGACGATGTGCTGCGCGCCCTGGCCCGCTTTGGCGAAGACCTGCCGGGCAACCTCATCGTGGGCGAAGCCGCCTTCGAGCGCTTCCACTCCCTGCCCGCGCGCACGCTGCGCGCCGCCTCTGCGGCCGACTATCCGCGCCTGGCCATGCAGGCCATGCAGGGCACGCATCCGGGCTCGTCGGCGGGCGGCGAGCAGCCCAAGTTCTGCTGCATCACGGCCGGGCGCAGCGTCATCGTCAAGTTCTCACCGGCAGGCAACGCGCCGGCCGAGCAGCGCATACGCGACCTGCTGGTCTGCGAGCACCTGGCACTGCAGACCCTGGCCGAAGACGGCCTGCCCGCAGCGCGCACGCGGCTGTTCCTCGATGGCGGCCGCGCCTTCCTCGAATCGGAGCGCTTCGACCGCAGCCAGCCGGCGCCGGGCGATGTGCCAGGCGATGTACCCGATGTGCCAGTCTCACAGGACCACCCGGGCAGCAACCCTGGACGCATCGGCATGGTGTCCCTGCAGGTGCTCAATGCCCAGTACGTGGGCGAGGTGGACAACTGGGCAGCCACGGCCAACCGCCTGGCCGCACGCGGCCTCATCACCGAGGCCGACGCGCGCAGCCTGCGGCTGCTCGAAGCCTACGGCCAGCTCATCGCCAACACCGACCGGCACTACGGCAACATCTCCTTCGTGCTGCCGCAGCCCCATGGCGACTGGGCGCTGTCGCCCACCTACGACATGCTGCCCATGCTCTACATGCCCATCAACGGCGAGATCGTGGAGCGCGACTTCGGCGCCCAGCCCCAGCGACCCACGGCCGCCACGCTGGCCGAATGGCCGCATGCCCAGGCGCTGGCACGCCGCTTCTGGCAGACCGTGGCGCAGGATGCACGCATCTCCGGGGACTTTCGCAACATTGCCACGAAAAATCTTGAATTCATGAGTGCCTGATTGACAGGCAACATCAATGAAATCCGAATACCTATTTGTGGATAACACCGGTAATTTCTCTTGAAGATCCTGTGCATATTCTCTTGAAAAACATCTGCACAAGCTGTGCTTTGACTGCGCAAAACCTGCCATCCACAAGGGCAGTACACCAGCGCCTGCACAATCGAAGGCTTCCTCATCCGACAAGAGCCTGGCCACCGATGACAAGCATTGCCCCTTCTCACGCCGCAGACCCGCGCATCGCCGACGTGCTCAGCTACTGGCTGGGCTCCGCGCATCCCGACAACGCGGGCGCCCTGGCCTGCAAGAACCTGTGGTTCATCAAGTCCGATGCCACTGATGACCAGATCCGCGAGCGCTTCGGCGCCCTGGTCGAAGAGGCGCTGGCCGGCCAACTGGACGGCTGGGCCGGCACGGCGCTGGGGCGGCTGGCGCTGATCGTGTTGCTGGACCAGTTCACGCGCAACCTGTTCCGGGGCACGGCACGCAGCTTTGCAGGCGACCCGCAGGCGCTGCAACTGGCGCTGGACGGCATCGCCCTGGGCCATGACCGCCATGCCGACCTGCCAGCCGTGGCGCGCATCTTCTGCTACCTGCCGCTGGAGCATGCCGAGGACATGGCCCTGCAGGACCGCAGCGTGGCTGCCTTCCAGGCCCTGGCCGATCAGGCCGGTGACGCTGGCGGCGAGGGCGTGCGCGAGTTCCTCGCCGGTACGCTGGACTACGCCCACCGGCACCGCGACGTCATCATGCGCTACGGCCGCTTTCCGCACCGCAATGCCATCCTGGGCCGCACCAGCACGCCCGAGGAACTGCAGTATCTGTCCCAGCCCGGCTCAGGGTTCTGAGAGCGCAGCGGATCTCCTTCACCCACAAAAAAAGGGAACGTGCCAACGTTCCCTTTTTTGCTTTCGGCGCGCTGCCGCATTCAGGCCGGCTGCGCCTGCGGCTGGCGCTCGCCGCCCTTGCGCTCGCCATCGCGCATGCGCAGCGCCCAGCGCTCGATCGTGTAGAACGACAGCGCCGACAGCGCCACCGAGATCGCCAGGCCCAGCGCCACCACCACGGGCCACGAGAAGTCGGCGCGCAGATAGCGCACCACCGGGTAGTGCCAGAGGTAGACGCCATAGGACAGGCGGCCCAGCTTCACCAGCGTGGGCGACGACAGCATGTCGAAGACCAGGCCCGAGCCCTGGCTTGCCGCCACCAGCAGCACCACGGCAGCGCATTCCACCACGGTGATGCCCCAGACCATGGCGTCCTGGTTGTCCCATTGCAGTGCCATCAACAGCGGCACGGCCAGCGGCACCCACATGGCGTGGTGCATGCGCGCCTTCAGTGCAGCGATGAAGTCGGGCCGCTCGATCATCACCGCCGCCAGCAGCGCACCGGCGAACAGGCCCGAGGCACGGGTGTCGAAGCGAAAGAAGATCTCATAGAAATGCTGGCCCTGGTCCACCCAGTACACGCGCCACAGCCAGCTCAGCGCCCACAGCAGGGCAATCGGGCGCCACAGGCGGCCCGGCTTGGAAAAGCGCAGCAGCAGCACCAGCAGCGGCGGCCAGATCAGGTAGAAATGCTCCTCCACCGACAGCGACCACATGTGCAGCAGCGTGTCCGGGCTGTCGAAGAAGGCGATGCCGTAGTCGGCCAGATAGAGGATGGAGACCAGCGCATCGGTGTAGATGTCGTTCAGGTCCGGCCACAGCAAGGGAGCGAAGATGCAGTACGCACCCAGGAACAAGGCCAGCGCCGGCATCAGGCGATAGAAGCGGCGGCGGTAAAAGCGCCAGAAGCCGATGCGGCCCTCGGATTCGTTCTCCATCAGCAGCAGCGAGGTGATCAGATAGCCGCTGAGCACGAAGAACAGGTCCACCCCGAAGAATGCGCCATCGAACAAAGGCGCATGGGAGTGCGACAAGATCACCAACAGGATCGCCACGCCCCGCAGCCCGTCAAGGGCGGGGTTGTAGTGCAGTTTGAAATCCTTGACCACCAAAACCGGACACCTTTCCAACGCCGGGGCATACGCCCCGGGCCATGAACAAACCCCATGAAAAATGGAGCACGCGGACATGGCGCAGCCGTCCCCGGGAGGGTCGCAACGCATGGTCCAGCGCGATAAGAGAGACGGCACGCCCCAAGGTTCCCGGCGGATGCTGTGACCAGCAATCCGCGAGCCGCGGCTGCGGCGCACCTGGAGGATGCGGGCCGCCTCTACGGGCGGCCCTGCGTGCACGAACAAGCCCCGCTTGAGCGGGGCCAGGCCGATGAATTTCAGCGAAATCCGATTCTAGCCATCACCGCCCGGGGACGAGGTTCGATGGACATTCAGCCCGGGGTCCGATGCCCCCGTCCGGATGTCCATCCGCCTTTCTTCGCACGCCGCGAGTATGGGCAGCGCCCTGCAGCCAGAACGTAACAGGAGGTTTGTGCTGGCATCGCTGCGCCCTGGCCCATTCCACCCCGTGAAGCCACCGGCGCACACCGGGCCTGAGCGATGGATGCGCTGTCAACAATTTGGAACAAAACGACGCCAATCCCAATGAACACAAGCGTTCACCGCTATCGTTTTTATTCTTCAGGCGTACAGCGGGATGAGACTGCGTCCTGCAGACCACGGCGCGCGTCACTGTCTGCCTGCACCGGCTGCTGGTTCTTGGCGCGCAGATAGTGCTCGGTGAACAGCGCCAGGTAGCTCTCCAGCGCGCGGCCTGCGCGCCGGTCGCCTCCGTCGCCCGTCAGCTCCAGGCACAGGGCCGCCACCTCGCTGGTGCAGAAATGGTCTTCGCGCTGGGAGCGACGCAGGCGGTACTGCGACACCTGGTCCGGGTGCAGGCTCAGCACCGGAAAGCGGTCCAGGTAAGGGCTCTTGCGGAACATCTTGCGCGCCTCGGGCCAGGTCGCGTCCAGCAGGATGAACAGCGGGCGCCGGCCTTGGTTCGGTTCGACCCCGGCTCGGGGCGCCGACAGCGCATGCACCACGCGCTGCGGCGGCTCCACGAACTCGCCGGGAAACACCACATAGGGCTGCCACTGCGGATCATCGAGCAAGGCCAGCAGGCCCGCATCGGCCTCGGTGCGCGCCCAGCCGAAGGCATGCGTCTGCTCCACCACATCGGCGATCAGCCAGCCCGTGTTGCTGGGCTTGAGCGGCTCGGCATCGTGCATCAACAGGCAAAAGCCCGCCCGCGTCGGCAGCATGGGACGCAGCGCGCAAAGGCAGTGCGAAGGCCGCAGCCGGCATCCCTCGCAACGCTCACCGCGCGGCCCGCCGCGCGACAGAAACGGCCGCGTGCTGCGCGCCAGCCGCTGCGTGCGCAGCCGCGAGACCGCATGCGGCGCCACGCCGGAGTCCACGCCGCGCAGATAGGACAGAGGCACGCAGGCATCCTGCGCCGCAGCAGGCACAGCTGACATTTCCAGGCTCATCCCACGCTTTCCAGCTCGAACAGCGGCAGCTCGGCGCGGCGGCTCAGCCACACGCCGCCTCCCAGTTCCTTGAAATGCTCGGCCAGCCCGCGCCGGTACAGATCGGCCCGGTGGCGGAACAGGCGCGGATCGGTCAGATCCTCATCGATCACGCCGCGTTCGTAATCCTCGCGCGCAACCGCCTCCACATACAGACCGCCTCGGCTCAACCGCCCCAGATTGGCCAGCGCGCGCTTGAGATCCGGCGGGCTCAGATAGGGCAGCACGCCCTGGCAGATCACCAGATCGAAGGGCTCTGCAGGATCATGCGCCGCATAGTCCACCACCGAGCCGCGCTCCCAACCGAAGCGCCCGCACAGGTACTCGCTGAACTCCACGCCGTGGTAGCTGGCACCGGGGAAGTGGCGCTGCACCGCATCGCGCCAAAGACCGATGCCGCAGCCTACATCCAGCACGCGGCGCACGGGCACGCGCACATAACTCAGGTAGGAACAGACGAAAGCGCCCAGCCGGTTCACATGCTCGGTATCGACCACGCTGGTCTTCTTGTCGAAGTAGTAGCGCTGGTAGTACGCCTCGTCGAACCACTGGTCACTTGCTGATTGCACGCATTCTCCTTGGGGGTGGGGCGCCCGCAGGCGCATCGGGGCGGGAGTATGGCGTACAGGGCAGTGGGCATGGGCCTGCGTATTTTTTGACCCTGCCGGGTGGTGCTTTTTCCGAGGCCAAGCCTGTCCAGTTGTCGACCAATTTCTTGATCACCCGCATAAACCAAGACAGTTGCTACTCCGCCAGGCAGACTGATTCGCATATCAGATCACAACAACAGCCGCCCAAACATCTAAAAAACTGCGAGATATGACAAAAAGATCAGGATTGCATGATTTTACGAATTCAACCCAACCACTCAATACCCATCATGGCTAACATATCAACGGCAATTACGATATCTCGCAAATCACTGATTAACAACTTATGGGCCATCATCAGGCCCACATCTTTGGTACTCAAATGCCAATAATCGATAGAAATGGAATAGCAATCCACTCACTCATAAAGCCAGCCATCGCACCCACCATTGAACGTGGTGAAATGAAAGAACTTCATGGCATCATTGTTCATCAAACTGGAGGATCGACAGCACAGTCTTCAATTGATAGTTACAAAAACCCATCAGCAAATGGAGCACATTTCCTGATAGAGAAAGATGGAACAATATATCAAACCGCTTCCCTCTACAAAAAAACATGGCACATTGGCAAAATAAAAGCGCGTTGCTTACTGGAAAAGCGATGCACACCAGTTGAATTAAAATCGTTACAACATTTCAATCCGACCCAAGAGAACAAGCGCGAGATGCTGAAAAAGGTTCCAGCACGATTTCCGGCCAACCAAGACAGCATTGGCATTGAATTGGCAGGTGAAGCACTTCCTCGTGGCGGGAACATACCAGACGAAAAGAAAACTTACCAAGCCGTTACAAGCGAGCAGAATAATGCACTACAGTGGCTTATCGCGGAATTAACGCTGACACCAATAATATCTATGAGCGAAGTTTTCAGGCACCCAGAAGTCTCTAGAAAAAATCCTACGGAAGCGATTTCAGCAAAATGGTGAGATCACTATTAACCTTACCCCTGCTAGTTGTTATGGCTAGCACCGCCTCCGCCGCCAATCAATGCACAAAAGGCTCAGAGTTCGAGCCGCCACTGTGCCCACTGATACTTCCCAAGATCAGCCAGATCACCATCCAGGAAAACGCGGCCAAATCGCCCATCGAAAAAGACCCAGCGGTGAGTTGCGCCAACTTTGTCCTGACCATCTCCCAGGTGCGCCGTTATTTTCAACAGGCAAAAACCACCAACGAAAACGACGCGCACTACACGCTAGACTGGTCGCCCTGCTATGCAAGCGGCGAAATTGCATTCAGCGATGGCAGCCGTGGAAGTTGGAGCATCAACCAGTTCCGGGGCGGTGCGCTGTTCCTGGAGGGCCGGGACAAGACGGTATTGCACTGCCCAAAATGCAAGTTCAAGCCATTTCAATGGTGATTATTCTGGCGTGGCACCACCTTGGCCAACCGCAATAAAAACAGCCGAGTGCAGCGATGGCACATCGGCTGTTTGCATTTTGGCGTTTCGACGTCAGGGCTCCAGCGCCGAAAAAACACCGTCCGGCACGGTCAGAAACTCAGGCCTTCGGCGGCCGATGCAACAGGCACAGCTTGTTGCCATCCAGATCCCGCACATAGGCCAGGTACAGCCGGCCACCGGGCGAAGCCTCGCGCCAGCCGGGCGGATCCTCGCAGGTCACGCCCCCGGCTGCCACGGCTGCGGCATGGGCCGCGTCGGCCTGCTCGGGCGACTGCGTCGCAAAGCCGATGGTCGCGCCATTGCCGTGGCAGGCAGCCTCGCCGTTGATCGGTGTGGAAATGGCAAACGTGCCGCCCGCGCTGCGGTAGAAATAGCGGTTCTTGTTGGCCATGCCCGGCGCAATGCCCAGCGCGCCCAGGAATGCGTCGTAGAACTGCTTGGATTTTTCGAGGTCGTTGACCCCGACCATGACGTGGCTGAACATGCCTGTGTCTCCTTGGTTGATGCGAACCGGGATGTTAGCTGCGGCACGCCGTCCTGCTGTCACCCATGCGCGCCAGCGACCATACTGTCGCCCCCGCCACAGCCGGCGGACATTGCACCGATACCGCGATACCGAAACCATGCGCCTTCTTCACACTTCCGACTGGCACCTGGGCCAGCACTTCATGGGCAAGAGCCGCCAGGCCGAGCACGCTGCGCTCATCGACTGGCTGCTGGAGCAGGTCGATGCCCAGGCAGTGGACGCCGTGCTCATCGCGGGCGATATCTTCGACACCGGCGCGCCGCCCAGCTATGCGCGCGAGCTGTACAGCCAGCTGGTGGTGCGCCTGCATGCGGCCGGCGTGGCCCTGTTGCTGCTGGGCGGCAACCACGACTCCGTGGCCACGCTGGCAGAGAACCGCGAGCTGCTGGCCTGCCTGGACACCACCGTGGTTGCCGCCGTGGGCGAGACGGCCAGCCACGTGGTCGAGCTGCCGCTGCGGCGCCGGCCGGGGCAGCCGGCCGCGCCCGGCTGCATCGTCTGCGCCCTGCCCTTCATGCGCCCGCGCGACCTGGTGCTGAGCCAGCCCGGCCAAAGCGCCGAGCAAAAGCAGCAGGCGCTGCAAGCCGCCATCGAGTCGTGCTACCGCAGCGTGCACGACGCCGCCATGGCACGCCGTGACGCGCTGGCTGCCGCATCCGGCCAGCGCCTGCCCATCATCGCCACGGGCCATCTCACCACCGTGGGCGCCAGCAGCAGCGAGTCCGTGCGCGAGATCTACGTGGGATCGCTGGATGCCTTCCCCACCTCGGCCTTTCCGCCCGCCGACTACGTGGCCCTGGGCCACATCCACCAGCCGCAGAAAGTGGGCGGCCTGGAACACATCCGCTACAGCGGCTCGCCCATTGCGCTGAGCTTTGACGAGGCCCGCCAGTCCAAGCAGATGCTGCTGGTGGACCTGGGCCCCGAAGGGCTGCAGGCAGTCACGCTGCTGCCCGTTCCCTGCTTTCAGCCCATGGCCTCGGTGGCAGGCAGCCTGACCGCCTTGCCGGATCTGATGCGCGCCGCCGCCCAGGCCGGCCGCCCTGCACGGCCCGTGTGGCTGGAAGTGGTGGTGGAGCAGGACGACTACCTGCCCCAGCTCACCGACCGCGTGCAGACCCTGGCCGACGAGCTGCCGGTGGAGCTGCTGCGCGTGCGGCGCCAGCGCGGCCGGGCGGTAGCCGGCATGGCCGCCGCCGCTGGCGAGTCGCTGCACGAGATCAGCCCCGCCGACGTCTTCGAGCGCCGCCTGGCGCTGGAAACACTGGAGCCCGGCCTGGCCCAGGCCCTCACCCGGCGCTACCAGGAGGTGGTGGCCGGGCTCGATGCGCCCCAGCCAGGCGCCGGCGAACACGGCGAGGAGGCCCGCGCATGAAGATCCTTACGCTGCGGCTCAAGAACCTCAACTCGCTCAAGGGCGAATGGCGCATCGACTTCACGCAGGCACCGTTCGCGGGCAACAGCCTGTTCGCCATCACCGGGGCCACGGGCGCGGGCAAGTCCACCCTGCTCGATGCCATCTGCCTGGCGCTGTACCACCAGACTCCCAGGCTGAACAACATCTCGGCATCGGCCAACGACCTCATGACGCGCCACACGGCAGACTGCCTGGCCGAGGTCGAGTTCGAGGTCAAGGGGCAGGTCTACCGCGCCTTCTGGAGCCAGCGCCGCGCACGCGACAGGCTCGATGGCGCGCTGCAGACGCCCAAGGTGGAACTGGCCCGGGGCGACGGCAGCATCCTCAGCAGCCAGACGCGCGACAAGCTGGAGCAGACCGCCGCCATCACGGGGCTGGACTTCGAGCGCTTCACCAAGTCCATGCTGCTGGCCCAGGGCGGCTTTGCGGCTTTTCTGCAAGCCAATGCCAATGAGCGCGCCGGCCTGCTGGAAGAGCTGACAGGCACCGAGATCTACGGCCTCATCTCGCAGAAAGTCTTCGAACGCGCCCGCGACGCGCGCCAGCGCCTGGACCAGCTCAAGGCCCAGGCCGATGGCGTGGAGTTGCTGACGCCCGAGGCGCGCGATGCCCTGCAGGCCCAGGCCGACAGTCTGGTGACGGAGCAGGCCACGCTGCAGGCCGACTACCTGCGCACCCAGGCCCAGCACCAATGGCAGCAGCAACTGGCCCAGGCCAACCAGACACTGCAGGCCGCCAGCACCGGCTGCGCAGACGCCGCCCAGGCACTGGAGCAGGCCGCGCCCGAACTGGAAAGACTGGCCCACGGCGAGCCCGCGCAGGCGCTGCAGCCGCTGCACCAGACCTGGCAGCGCAGCACCGCCGCCTGCGATGACAGCCGCCGGCAACTGCAGCAACTGCGCGAGCATGAACAGCAAACCCAGGCCCGCCTGCTGCTGCAGCACCGCCATGCCCAGGCCCTGTCCGCCCGCCTGGCCCAGGCCGCGCAAGACACCCTGGCACGCCAGCAGGCCGAGCACCAAACGCTGGAACAGTTCTGCAACCACCATGCCGCACATGCCCTGCTGGGCGAGCGCCTGGGCAGCTGGCGCCAGCAGTTCAAGCTGCGCGCCAGCCAGCAACAGCAAGCGGCCAGCCAGCAGCAGGCCCTGCGCAAGCTGGATGCCGAACAGGCCCGCATGGCGCAAAGCGCCGAAGCCGGCGCGGCCCAGGTCCAGGCCGCCACTGACGCCCAGGCCCGCGCCAGCGCCGCACTCCAGCACGCGCAGGACGAACAGGCGCAGCGCCTTCAAGGCAGCGGCGGCATGGCCGAGCTGCGCGCCCGCGAGCAGGCAGAGCAGGACCGCCTGCACCTGTGGCGCCAGGCAGAAACCCAGGCCGCGCAGCGCCGCGAACTTGCGCGCCAGCAAGCTGCGCTGGAGCAGGAATTGCGCGATGGAGAGGCACAGGCGCGGGCGCAGGACACATCGCTGCAAGCTCTGCGGCAGCAGTACAAGAGCGTCAAGGAACAGGTCGCGGACAAGCAGACCCTGCTCCTCCAGGAGCAGCGCATCCAAAGCCTGTCCGAGCACCGCCACGCCCTGCAGCCCGGCCAGCCCTGCCCGCTGTGCGGCGCGCACGAGCACCCGGCCGTGGCCGCCTACGAAGCGCTGGACGCCTCGGCCACCGAAGCCGCGCTGCGCCGCAAGCAGGATGAACTCGACGCCCTGCAAACCCAGGGCGAAACCGCCCGCGCCACGCTGGCCGCCACCACGGCCGCGCAGGCTGCGCGCCAGCGCCAGGCCGACGAACTGGAACAGGACATCGCGCGCTGGCACGACACATGGAACGACACATGGCAGGGCCTCACGCAACCCCTGCAACTCGCGCCAGACAGTTGGCAACAGGCCGACACCCTCGCCGCATCGGCCCAGGCCTGCGCCCGCCAGCTGGACACGCTCAAGCGCGCCGTGCAGGCCGCCGAGCAAGGCGAGCAGGCCGTGCAACAGGCCAAGGACGCTGCCCAGCACAGCCGCCAGTCGCTGCAGACCGCGCAAGGCCAGCTTGCGCTGCAGCAGCAGGCCCTGGCCGACCACAGCGCACGCCGCGAAGAACTGCAGCAATCCATCGCCGGCCTGCAGGCCGAAGCCCAGGCGCTGAACGCGCAGTTGCAGGCCTCACTCGGCGAGGCCGGCCACACCCTGCCCGACGACGCCCAGCCCTGGCTTGAAGCGCGCGAAGCCGAATGGCAGCACTGGCAACAGGCCCGGCACGACCTGCAGCAACTGGCCCAATCCATGGCCTTGCAGCGCAAGGAATGCGAGGCGGCCGAGGCCGATGCGCAGCGCTGGAACAAACAGTGGGAAACACAGTGGGAGGCGCAGTGGGAGGCACTGTGGGAGGGGCAGAGAACGGCGCAGCCCCATCCCGCCGATACGGCTGTGGCAGAGCCGCCTTCACTGCCCTTGCCGCCCGTGGAACAGCTGCCGCAGGCCCTGGCCGAATGCGCCAGCGACATCGCCGCTCTCACGCGGCGGCAGGATGCCCTGCAAGGCCAGCAGCAACAGGCCCAGGCCACGCTGGCCCGCCAGCGTGAGGAAGCGGCCCAGGCCGAATCCGCATGGCAGGCCGCCCTGGGCACCAGCCCCTTTGCTGACGAGCCCGCCTTCCTGCAGGCCCTGCTGCCCGCACCCGAACGCCAGCGCCTGGCCACGCTGCGCCAGCAACTGCAGGCGGCACAGCAGCGCGCGGCCACCCTGCTGGAAGCCGCGCAGCGCGAGCACGCGCAACTGCAGGCCCAGGCCCTGACCGACCTGGCACCCGAAGCCATACAGGCCCTGCTGCAAACACTGCAGGAGCGCCATACGGCACTCAGCGAACAACTGGGCGGCGCACGCACGCAACTGGCCGACGACCAGCGCCGCCGCCAGGGCCAGCAGGCCCTGTTCGAGCACATCGCCGCCCAGGCGAGCGACAGCGACCTGTGGCAGCACCTGGATGGCCTCATCGGCTCGGCCAAGGGGGACAAATACCGGCGCTTTGCCCAGGGCCTCACCCTGGACCACCTGCTGCACCTGGCCAACCTCCACCTGGCGCGCCTGCACGGCCGCTACCTGCTGCGCCGCAAGCCCGAGGGCGAGCTGGAACTGGACATCGTCGACAGCTGGCAGGGCGACACCCCGCGCGACACGCGCACGCTATCGGGCGGCGAGGCCTTCCTCGTCAGCCTGGCCCTGGCACTGGCCCTGTCGGACTTGGTCAGCCACAAGACCTCCATCGATTCCCTGTTCCTCGACGAAGGCTTCGGCACGCTCGATGCCGACACGCTGGAGATCGCGCTCGACGCACTCGACCGGCTCAACGACAGCGGCAAGATGATCGGCATCATCAGCCACGTGGAGGCGCTCAAGGAGCGCATCGCCGTGCAGGTGCGGGTGGAGAAAGGCGGTGGCGTGGGGCATTCGAGGCTGGTGGTTTCTTCGTGATCCGAAGCGTTTCAAAATCTCTTAGGCTGTTGTTTTTAAAAGAATTTCGGTATAAAAGAGAAATTCTCAAAAAAATACCGAAATGCAAGACCTCCAGCCATCAGCGGCCCGCCAGTACATAGACGCCGTATCCACCTTCGAAGCCCTGGAAGAAGCCCGGGATGAAGGGGCTCAAGTACGCGGTGGCATGTATTGGCATGCGGGTCCGGCGTCGTCTCCTCAATCCAGCTACCTGATCCGCACCACGCCTGCGGGCGCCGAAACCAGCCTCGGTCTTCGCACGCCGGAAACCGAAGCCATCTATGAACGCTTCATGCAGCGCAAACAGGAAAGCGCCGAGCGTTTGGCCGGGCTCAAGGCCGCATTGGCCCAGCACCAGCGACTGAATCGTGCGCTGCGCGTAGGCAGGGTGGACCCGCTGGTGGTGGAGCTGCTCAACCGTCTGTCGATCACCGGGCTGAGTCCGCACTTTCGCGTGGTAGGAACGCATGCGCTTTACGCGTACGAGGCAGCAGCCGGCTTGCGGCTACAGGCAGATGCCCTGGCCACGCGCGACATGGACCTGTTGTGGGATACCCGCAAGCGGCTGCAATTTGCCACGCAACTCGCCCGCGTAGACAGCTCCATGCTCGGCGTACTGAAGAAGGTGGACAGCACGTTCCGCCTGCGCAAAAGCCAGCTCTACACGGCCGTCAACAAAGACGGTTTTGAAGTGGACATCATCCGTCGCGAACGTGTGGCAGACGATCCCCACCCCATCAAACTCAGCGACGCCGAGGAAGACTTCTGGGTGGCCCAGGCCAGGCGTGCCAACGTGCTGCTGGATGCGCCACCGTTTTCAGCCGTCATCGTCGCCAGCAATGGAGCCATGGCGCGCATGCATACCGTCCACCCGGCAACCTTCGTCGCGTTCAAGCGATGGATGGCCGGCCTGCGCGAGCGAGAGGCCATCAAGCGCAGGCGGGATGTACTGCAAGCGGACGTGGTGCAAGCGCTGGTGGACGGGTACTTGCCTCCATGAGTGCTTTCGGATACGTCTGAGACCTGTGCAATGTGTGAGCAGGCAGGCCTGGGCTCAACGCACATATGGGAAGTCATTGCGTGCCACTGCTTTGCTCTGCTCTGCAGCTCAATACGGAGCTGTCACCAAACTGCCGCCCAACGCCTGCACCATCCTGCGGGCACGGCCTGCGTGGCCGCCGTTCACTCCTTTTCAAGGACCGCTCCATGCAAGTGCGCTTTCCCAATCCCTTCGGCCTGGCACTGCCCGACGCCCAGGCAGTGCGCGAGTACCAGGCCGCGCAAGGCTTCTCCGACGCCTACGCGCAGTTCCTGATCACGCAGAACGGCCTGGACTTCGACCGGCTCGAAGCGGCGCCCGATCGCGAGGACTACCTGCAGGCCGACGACGAGACCGGCGACAACCACGCCTGGCTGCGCACCCTGCACCACTTCCGCGCAGGCTCGGAGCACTGCGACGTGGAGGACCACCAGCGCGAGAACCTGTTTGCCGCGCACTTCATGGTCATTGGCCATGACCCTGGCGGCAACCCCTTCGTGGAAGTGCTGCACGGCGCCTTCAAGGGCCGCATCGGCAGCCTGGACCATGAGCTGTTTGCGGGCTGCGAGGACCTGGAGCAGTTCCTCGAAGAAATGGAACTGAGCGGCTTTGCCGCCGCCAGCGTGGACGAGCAGACCGACATGCTTTGCGACGAAGACCAGGGCCTGATCTGGTTCCACGCCAGCAGCATGGACAGCTTCGTGCAGCAATGCGTGTTCTGCGACGAGGACGGCTCGGGCTTCGTGGTGGACGAGCCGGGGCTGCAAGAGGATTGAGCCACGGGGCAGGGAGGCCGGTGCTCGTGCGCAAGGGAAACCACTGCGCATTGGCATGACCGCTGGCTTGGCGTTCGCGTGCAGTTGCCCGCAACCGGCCCATCAGGCATGCCAGAATGCCCGGCGCCTTTGCGGCCATCGCCATTGCATCGGGATCAGGGAGTCCGGCCCCTTCGAATTCAGGACCACTACATGCGAGCAATAAAACTGACAACGCTGGCACTGGCAGCCTGCATTCCTCTGTGGAGCCTCGCCACGGAAATCATTCCTCAACCCGATGAACGCGCCTTGCGCGAGGAATGCAGTGCCCACTCCCAGGCCGGAATGCGAGACTGCCTGGCGCGCAGGCTCGCAGACAGCCACAAGGCCTTGAAGCAGGCCGAGGAACAGGCAGCCAGCGCACTGGGGCAATGGGATGAGGATGCCAAATATGCCGCCCAGGCCAAGGCCAGGCTGTCCGCCTCCGGCAAGGAATTCACGCAGTACCGCGATGCCCAATGCAGCTGGCTTGCTTCTCTGGCTGGCGGCGCAGCCGGCAACGCGACGGAGATCAGGCGCCTGTCCTGTGCTGCAGCACTGAACTTCGGGCGGGCCGCGCAGCTGCGCGATGCCACATCCGAGCTGCCGTTGAAATAGCACGGAGCGCCCGATGCGGGCGCGCCTGAGGTGCGTGTCAGCGGAACTTCACCGGCTGCACGCCCCGGTGCTTGGGCCTGACCACCACGGTGCCCGCAATCTTGTCGTGCCAGCCTTGCTTGCGCGGGTCAAAGGCCACCCAGATCAGCCCCAGGCACAGCGGGATGATGGACACGAAATAGGCCAGGTAGCGAATGATGGCCTGCCGTGTGCTCATGTCCGCGCCGGTCTGCGCGTCCACGATCCTGGCGGCGATGAGCATCTTGCCCGGCGTGGCCTGTTTCTTGATCCAGAAGATGACGACGGCAATGGCAGGCAGCACCCAGGAGATGACGAAATCGGCCGGGCCGTGCAGCAGTTTTTCGGACTCCAGGTATTCCCAGCCATAGATGGAGATCAGGGCCGGAAGCATGAGCACGAGCAGGATCACGGTGTCGATCAGCGCGGCGCCGGTGCGGGCCCAGAAGCCCACGTATTCGAGATCGTCATCCTGCATGGTGCGCCCTGGTTGGCATATGAGGCTGCCAGTGTGCCACCTCGGTGCCCCGCCAGAAATGCCGCGCAAGGCCAGGGCCTGCGCGGCAGGGCTGCGGCGGCCTGTCGGTCGAACTATCGATCGAATACTGCCTGCAGGTCCTTCTGCCCCGTCACGCCGGACTGCAGCGCCAGCATCAGCAGGATCCGCGCCTTGGGCGCGCGCAGGTCGTCGGCCATGACGGCGCCGGCCTCGTACGAGGTCTTGCCGCCGCCCTCGAAGCCGTAGCTGGGCATGACGCGGCCGTTGTGCACGCGCGTGCTGACGACCACGGGCACGTTCTTGCCGATGGCGTACTTGGCGGCATCGAGCATGGCGACGTTCATGTTGCCCATGCCCAGGGCGTCGATGACGATGCCCTTGACGCCACGGTCCACCGCCTGGCGCACGGCCTGGCCGTTGGCGCCGCCGTACATGGGGAAGATCTCCACCTCGGGCATGGTCTGCGCCTGGATGGGCAGGTGCTGGCGGCGCGCGGGGGCGGAGGCGAAGTTCACGCGGTCCGGGTAGACCTCGCCCAGAAAGCCGAATTCACCCGAGCGGAAGGTCTCCACGTTGGCCGTGTGTGTCTTGGTGACGTAGCGCGCGGCATTGATCTGGTTGTTCATGGCCAGCATGGCGCCCTTGTCGCGGGCCTTGGGGTCCACGGCGATGCGCACGGCGTTGAGCAGGTTGCGCGGCCCGTCGAAGTCGGATACCGAGGCATTGCGCTGCGCGCCTATGAGCACGACGGGCTTGGACGACTGCACGGTCAGGTCCAGCCAGAAGGCGGTTTCCTCCAGCGTGTCCGTGCCGTGCGAGACGATGGCGCCGGCCACTTCAGGACGGGCCAGCGCGGCCTGCACAGCCTGGGTGAGCTGCACCCAGCGGGCCGGGTCCATGTAGTCGGAGGGCACGTTGGACAGGTTGTTGACCTGGATGCGCGCGTACTTGCCCACATCGGGCACGGTGGCCAGCAGGTCGTCGCCCGAGATCGCGGGCACGGGCGCGTTCTTGACCGGGTCGATCTTCATGGCGATGGTGCCGCCCGTGGCAATGAACTGGACCACGGGCTTGTCCTGGGCGGCGGCGCTGGTAGCAATCATGGGCAGGGTGCAGGCGGTGAGCAGGGCGAGGGCGGTGCGGCGGAAGGCTTTCACGGGTGTTGTCTCCTTGTTGCGATGTCAAGGAGCATGCTAACCATGGCGTGCGGCCGGCCCACGCTGCCGGCCCTGCGTGAAACCCTGATGGACAGGCGCGATCAGCGCGCCTCAACGCGCATCAACGCGTCAAGGCGCCAGCGCGGCCTCGATGTCCGTGGACAGCTTGGCCGGCGCATCCTGGGGCGCATAGCGGCGGATGACCTGGCCGTCGCGGCCAACGAGGAATTTGGTGAAGTTCCACTTGATGGCCTTGGTGCCGAGCACGCCCGGCGCCTCGGCCGTGAGCCAGCGGTACAGCGGGTGGGCGTTGGCGCCGTTGACGTCGATCTTGCCCATGAGCGGAAAGCGCACGCCAAAGTTCAGGTCGCAGAAGCTGGCGATTTCCGATTCGCTGCCCTTTTCCTGGGAACCGAACTGGTTGCAGGGAAAGCCCAGCACCACCAGGCCGCGCTCGCCGTACTGCTCATGTAGCGCCTGCAGGCCCGCGTACTGCGGCGTGAAGCCGCAGGCGCTGGCGGTGTTGACGATGAGCAGCACCTTGCCGCGGTAGTCCGACAGGGGGACGGCCTGGCCCGTGATGGAGGTAGCCTCGAAGTCGTAGGCCGAGCGGGGCGCGGCGGCGATGTCATTCATGCGGGTGCTCCTGGAGTGGAGCGTCCATGGTAGCGCCGGGATAGCCAGGGACACCCAGGGGCGCGCTGGCCGGGCATGGGGATGCGGACTTGTCTCACAGACAGCAGGCGGCCAAAAACTTACCTTGGAAGGCAACAGGCGGGGCACATCGGCCCGCCTGGTCCCGTTTCGCTGGCAGGTGTTTACAAGCCGCATAGGCGCATGCCTGCCGTAGTTTCCGTCCCACGATGAAGAGACCACGTATGAACCCCAACAGCACCCCCACGAAGCAAGCCAAATCCAACGCCGGCAACGGCCACCTGGCGCTGGACCCCAAGGCCCTGGAGGCCGCCAAGCACAGCCTGGACGATGGCGCCGTGACCCCGCACTTCGGGCCCTGGCGCGAGGACATCATCAAGCTGCTCAATGACTCGCTGGCCACCGAGCTGGTGTGCGTGATGCGCTACAAGCGCCACCATTTCACGGCCGTGGGCCTGGCTTCGCCCGCCATTGCCGACGAGTTCCTGGTCCATGCCAACGAGGAAATGGCCCACGCCGACAAGCTGGCCCAGCGCATCGTGCAGTTGGGCGGCGAGCCCGACTTCAACCCCCAGACGCTGACCCAGCGCAGCCACGCCGACTACAACGGCGAGACGGACCTGAAGGCCATGATCCGCACCAATCTGATCGCAGAGCGCGTGGCCATCGAGGCCTACAGCCAGATGATCGACCTGATCGGCGACAAGGACCCGACCACGCGCCGGCTGATCGAATCCATCCTCGAGCAGGAACAGGAACATGCGGACGAGCTGTCCGACTGGCTGGAGAAATAAGCACTTCCCGCCAGTACCCGCCAGCCCGACAATACCGGGGCTTGGCCCATAGGCAAGGCACCCCGCGCGAGCGGGGTGCCGCTTTTTTGGGCATTCTCTCGGCTTCGCGGAATGGTCCCGCCCTACCGGCCCTGATGTCCCGTCATCAGGGCCGTCTTGCAATATGCGCTTTTCTTTCAATGACTTGAAGCTGCCTGATGCCTTGCTCTCGGCCCTGCTCGCAGCCTGGCAAAGGCTGCTGGCCAGCCGCATCGGCCAGCGCGTGGCGGCCCTGCCCTGGTGGCACCGCTGGCCCACGCGGCGCGAATGGCTGCTGTTCGCCGCTGCGCTGCCGCTGCTGTTCGCGCTGTATGTGCTGGCCCTGATCCCGTTCACGCCCGGCATCCGCGACATACGCAAGGCCAAGCTGGAGCAGCCCGCCCAGATCATGAGCGCGGATGGCAAGCAGCTCGCGCAGTTCAAGCGCAGCAACCGGCAGTGGGTGAAGCTCGACGAGATGTCGCCCTCGGTGATCAAGGCGCTGATCGCCACGGAGGACCACCGCTTCTACGAACACCACGGCATGGACTGGCGGCGCACGCTGGGCTCGGTGGTGCACACGCTGCGCGGCGATCCGCAGGGCGGCTCCACCCTCACCCAGCAGCTCGCACGCAACCTGTACCCGACCGAGATCGGCCGCGCGCCCACGCTCAACCGCAAGCTCAAGGAGGCGATCACGGCCTTCAAGATCGAGGCGCTCTACACCAAGGACGAGATCCTCGAGACCTATCTGAACACCGTGCCCTTCCTCTACAACGCCTTCGGCATAGAGATGGCGGCGCGCACCTATTTCGACAAACCGGCCGCGCGGCTGACGGTGTTGGAAAGCGCCACGCTGGTGGGCATGCTCAAGGGCACGAGCTACTACAACCCCGTGCTCAACCCCGACCGCGCGCTGTACCGACGCAACACGGTGCTGTCGCAAATGGTCAAGCGCGGCGTGCTGCAGGAGGCCGAGTTCGCCCAGCTCAAGAAGCGCCCCATGCGCATCAACTTCGAGCGCCAGGAAGAGCCCCTGGGCATGGCGCCGCACTTCGCGCAGCAACTGCGAAAGTGGCTGATCGACTGGGCCGACCGCAACGACTACAACATCTACACCGATGGCCTGGTGGTGCACACCACCATCGACTCGCGCCTGCAGAACTGGGCCAACCAGGCCGTGGCGCGCCAGACGCGCACGCTGCAGGGCGTGGCCAACGGCGCCTGGAGCCAGCGCGACGGCTGGAATGCCGCCAACCCGCTGGTGCAACAGCTGGTGCGGGAGACCCCCGCCTGGCGCGCGGCGCGCAAACGCGCGGACGGCCAAGGCAAGGACAAGGCAACGGACAAGGACAGCGAGGAAGACACCCTCAAGGCCCTGCTGGCCGACAAGGCCTTCATGAAGCAGCTGCGCGAGGACAAGACCCGCGTGCAGGCAGGCTTTGTGGCGCTGAACCCGGCCACCTCCGAAGTGCTGGCCTGGGTGGGCAGCCGCGACTTCACGCAGGACGCCTACGACCACGTGCAGCAGGCACGGCGCCAGCCCGGATCCACCTTCAAGCCCTTTGTCTATGGCGCCGCGCTGCAGCAGGGCGCCACCCCCGACGACAAGCGCGTGGACGGCCCCGTGGAAATCAAGCTGCCCGGCGGCGAAGTCTGGCGCCCCACCGACGCCACGCCACCCACGGGCCGCGAGATGACGCTGCGCGACGCCCTGGCCTACTCCAAGAACACCATCACCGCCGAAGTCATGCAGTCCGTGGGCCCCGCCCGCGTGGCACGCCTGGCGCGCGCCCTGGGCGTGCGCCAGAGCCCGCTGGACGAAGTACCCGCCCTGGCCCTGGGCAGCAGCCCGGTGTCACTGCTGGAAATGGTCAACGCCTATGCCAGCCTGGCCCACGGTGGCCGCTGGCTGCCGCCCATGATGGTCACGCGCATCGAGGACGCCGACGGCAAGGTCATCGCAGAATTCAGCCCGCCCAAGCCCGAGCGCGCGCTGGACGAAGACCACGCCTACGCCCTGGTGGACATGCTGCGCTCCGTGGTGGACAAAGGCACGGCCGTGGCCGTGCGCCAGCGCTACGGCATCCACGCCGACGTGGCCGGCAAGACCGGCACCACCCAGGGCAATGCCGACGGCTGGTTCATCCTCATGCACCCGGAAATCGTCACCGGCGCCTGGGCCGGCTTCAACGACCCGCGCATCACCCTGCGCAGCGACCGTTGGGGCCAGGGCTCGCGCAGCGCCCTGCCCATGGTGGGAGACTTCATGTCCCGCGCCCTGCGCAGCCCCGTCATCGACGCCAAGGCCCGCTTCGAGCCGCCCGAACAAAGCCACTGGTGGTCCGACATGGTCGGCCGCCTGCGCGAACGCATGCAGGGCTGGTGGCCCGACCAGCAGCCGCCCGCCCAGCCCGACCAACCCGCCATTCCGGAGCCAACCCCGACCCCTGAACGGGCGGCTCGAAGCGGGCCTTGGCGTCGATGACGGGGCTGCGCAGGGCGCGGGACATGAAGTCTCCCACCATGGGCA
>NZ_LZZV01000085.1:0-29130 GCF_014170385.1 Delftia sp. UME58 | reverse complement strand
CTTCTTCACGACCGGCTGGGGCTTGGGCGGCGGCGGCGGAGGAGGGGGCTTGGGCGCCTCGGGCTCGGGCGCGGGTGGCGAAATGAATTCCGCAATCACCTGGGCTGGCACGATGACCTCTTCGGGTGCGCGCTGGAGCAGGCCATGCTGCATCGCCCAAAGGGTTGCTGCATGCAGGACCACGACCGAACCCGCGATGGCCACGTTACGGCCAAGGCCCCCGGGGGGGCCAAAACGATCAGACTGGGACATAGAGACAGAAGGAGCGGTCAGCGTATGGGAGCCGGGTGCTGTCGCTCGGAAGACGGAGTATCAGCTGCGCAGAATCCACCAGGTGCATGTAACGACGAGGATCAGGCTGCCGACAAGTGCTGAGAGGAGGACCATGCTTTGCTCTCCAGAATGTTGTTGGCAAGCTGGACGGTCTGGGCCGCGACCTCGTTGTGGATGGCCGCCACGGGCTGGCTGGCGCAGCATTGCGCAACCACATCCCGGGCGCAGCTCTCGCAGCGGCCGCACTGCATGGCGATACCCAATTCGAATTGGATCTCGTCAAAGCTCATGCCCGCATGAGCGTGGCGTGCGATCTCACGGTCGGAAACCCGGCGGCATACACAGACGATCATGGCTACAGGCAGTAGTGGCTGGCTATTGATAGGATGAAAAATTATAAATGAGAATTCATCGCATTTGCAATTCTTGGTTGTCTGTAGGGCTGTATGGTGCTCGGCTTTACTCGGTATCCAGTAGTTCCACAGTGGCCTGGCCAAGGGTGGCGCACCCTGTCAGCGCCATGGCGATCTCCAGCTCATCGCGCAGCAGCCTCAGAACATGGGCCACGCCGGCGGCGCCTGCATTGGCCAGGCCCCAAAGTACGGGGCGGCCTATCAGAACCGCCGTCGCACCGAGGGCGACCGCCTTGAGCACGTCTGTGCCGCGCCGTATGCCCCCGTCGGCCAGCAACGGCAGTTCATGGCCCGCGCCGCGCACGGCCCCGGCCACGCGGGCAAGGGCCGTTGCCGTTGCCGGTGCCGTGTCCAGCGTGCGCCCTCCATGGTTGGAGACGATGATGCCCGCTACTCCCAATCTCGCGGCCTGCAGCGCATCGGCCGGGTGGAGCACGCCCTTGAGCAGCAGCGGCAGCCGTGTCTGCTGCTGCAGCCAGGCGACGTCATCCCAGGTGGGGGCATGGTGCAGCAGGCCATCGAACAGGGCGCTCTGGCCTGGTGCGAGTCGCATGGCTTCAAGTGGCGCCATTCCCTGCAGATTGACGGCGGACACTCCCGGCGGAAGACAAAAGCGCGCGCGGCGTTCACGGTCACGCACACCGCTGGTGGGCGCGTCCACCGTCAGCACCAGAGCTTCGTAGCCTGCGGCCTCTGCGCGCTTGATCAATTGCCTGGTAAAGCCACGGTCGTGCTGCAGATAGAGCTGGAACCACAAGGGGCCATGGCCAGGAGTGAGCCGTGCTGCCTGTGCCACTGTCTCCAGCGGCAGGCTGGCCTGTGTGCTGAGCACCATGCCCGCGCCCAGCGCCGCTGCGGCATAGGCCGTTGCAAGCTCTGCGTCCGCATGGGCCATGCGCTGGAAGGCCATGGGGGCCACCAGCAACGGGCAGGCCAGCTCCCTGCCCAGCAACTGCAGCCGGGTGTGACCGCCTGCAAGGGGGCGGAGCACGCGCGGCCACAGTGTCAGCGCATCCCAGGCGCTGCGGTTGGCCGCAAGACTGCGCTCATCGGCCGCGCCGCCCGAGAAGTAGGCCCAGGCGTTGTCGTCCATCCGTTGCCGCGCATGCACCTCGTGGTCGGCCAGATTGATGATGCCGTCGGGAACGGCTTGCAGCGCGGGCACTTGGCTCATGGCATTGGAATGTTGTCGGTGTGCAGCATCTCCGGCAAGGGGAGGAGATGGCATCCCGGAAAAAAGAAAAGCCGGCCCAGGGGCCGGCTTTCATCCGTCTTGGCACAGGCCCGAGGATTACTTGACGTGCTTGCCGATCAGGCCAGCCATCTCGAACATCGAGACCTGGGGCTTGCCGAACACTTCCTTGAGCTTCGCGTCGGCGTTGATCATGCGCTTGTTGGCAGCGTCTTGCAGCTTGTTGGCCTTGATGTAGACCCACAGCTTGCTGATGATCTCGGTGCGGGGCAGGGGAGTGGAACCCACCACGGCAGCCAGAGCGGGGCTGGGGGTGAGGGGTTTCATGAAGGCGGCGTTGGGAGTGCGCTTCTTTGCGGGAGCTGCCGGAGCAGCCGTTGCCTTCTTTGCAGTTGCCATGTTGCTTGTTCCTAGTATGGAGTGGATTCTTTACCAGCGAAAAACCGTCGCTATCCACTGGCAGGCTGATGCTAATGGGAAAAAAACGCTCTTCCAAGCTTACCCGTCAAATTTTTGCCTCGATTTGTTGCTGTGGCGCTGTTTTTTGAGGAGTTTTTGCATTCTGGCTCGCTTTCGAGGGCCGCACTGGCAGGTTGGCCGTCGGCACCAGCGTTTTCAGAGGGGGCTGGCACCGCTCGCGGAAGGGTGTTGTGCAAGGCGTTTTCTGCCCGGCCAGGTGGCCACGAGAATGCCCAGCAGGGCGATCGCAAAGGCCAGCGCCTGCATGGATGTGACCCGTTCGCCCAGCACGCACATGCCGACCACGGCGGCGCTGATCGGCAGCAGTACCGTAAAGGTGCCGGCCTGGGAGGCTGGCACGTTGCGCAAGCCTGTCATCCACAACCACACGGTCCACACGCAGGCGGCAAGGGCGTAGAACAGCAGCAGACCCCAGGTGCTCCATGTCACGCTGCCGAAGTCGAAGCGCCACGCCAGGTACAGCCCGAAGGGCGTGGACAGCGCAAATCCCCAGAGATTGACGATGGAGGTGATGCGCTTGGGTCCCAGGGATGTGGTCAGGCGCTTGCCGATGACGGCGTAGAACGCCTCGCAAAGCACGGCGCCGACCAGCAGCGCCTGCCCCAGCCACGCCTGCGGTGAGACCGATGATGCCGAGGTGGCGCCAGCGTCCGGGCGGGACAGCGCATACAGGCCGATGCCCGCCACGGCCAGCGCAATGGCCAGCCAGGTGCGCGCAGCCACGCGCTCGCGCAGAAACAGCCAGCTCATCAAGGCCACGGCAGCAGGGATGGCAGCCATGGTCACGCCGGCCGTGACAGCGCTTGTCAGGCTCACGCCAGTCACCATGCAGATGGTGAAGAGAAAGTTGCCGAACAGCGACTCAAGAAACAGCAGGCCCTGCGTGCGCCGAGACAGGGGTGCCTCGTCAGCCGGCTTGCGCAGCCAGCGCAGCATGGCGATGGCCCCGATGCCAAAGCGCAGCCAGGCCAGCAGCAGCACCGGAAAGATGGCCGCCAGGGGCTTGGAGAGGGCGACATAGCTGCCGACCAGGGACATGCTCAGCGCCAGGCAGGCATAGGCAGATCTGCGATGGGAGGTGTTCACGGCAAGTGCAGGTTTGAGAGGCGGGAGCGCCACCTGAACGCGCGATGGTACCTGTGAGCGCGTCCGGCGTGCGTGACATGTGCCTGTCGCGGACGCTTGCCATGCTGTGGTGACTTTTCATGGCATGGAGTTCATGTTTCGCATTGTGAAATATTGAAATGCTGCATTGCGCCAATTTTTCTCAATACGAGAAATGTGATTTCATATTGAGAAATATGAAAATAACTCGTTGATTTAAATGATAAAAAAATTAGTCTTGTATAAGACATAAGATGTTGTCGAGGTCTTCTATAAGACTTAAATTTGATCCCAAGGCCGACGCAAGAAAGCCGCTTGTTTCAACCACCTCCCAGGAGAGCAACATGCCCCAATCCCTGACCCAGCAACTGAGCCGCGAACAGCAGATTTCCGCCCTTGAGAAAGACTGGGCGCAGAACCCCCGTTGGAAAGGTGTCAAGCGCGGCTACAGCGCAGCCGACGTGGTGCGTCTGCGCGGCAGCCTGCAGCCCGAGTACACGCTGGCCCAGCGTGGCGCGGAACTGCTCTGGGACAGGATCAACGGCGGTGCCAAGAAAGGCTATGTGAATGCCTTTGGCGCCATCTCCGCAGGCCAGGCCATGCAACAGGCCAAGGCCGGCCTGGAAGCGGTGTACCTGTCGGGCTGGCAGGTGGCTGCCGATGGCAACACCAGCGAAACCATGTACCCCGACCAGTCGCTGTACGCCTATGACTCCGTGCCCACCATGGTGCGCCGCATCAACAACACCTTCAAGCGTGCCGACGAAATCCAGTGGGGCCGCGGCATCAATCCCGGCGACCAGGAATTCATCGACTACTTCCTGCCCATCGTTGCCGATGCGGAAGCCGGTTTTGGCGGCGTGCTCAACGCCTTCGAACTGATGAAGAACATGATTGCCGCTGGCGCAGCCGGCGTGCACTTCGAGGACCAACTGGCTGCCGTGAAGAAGTGCGGCCACATGGGCGGCAAGGTTCTGGTGCCCACCCAGGAAGCCGTCGAAAAGCTGATCTCCGCGCGCTTTGCCGCTGACGTGATGGGCGTGCCCACCATCGTGCTGGCCCGCACCGATGCTGAAGCCGCCAACCTGATCACCTCCGACCACGATGCCAACGACAAGCCGTTCCTGACCGGCGAGCGCACACAGGAAGGCTTCTACCGTGTCCGCAATGGCCTGGAGCAGTCCATCAGCCGCGGCGTGGCCTATGCGCCCTATGCCGACCTGGTGTGGTGCGAAACCGGCGTGCCCGACATCGGCTTTGCCCGCGAGTTCGCCCAGGCCGTGCATGCCGCCTGCCCAGGCAAGCTGCT
Source organism: Delftia sp. UME58 (assembly GCF_014170385.1). Classification (NCBI taxonomy): domain Bacteria; kingdom Pseudomonadati; phylum Pseudomonadota; class Betaproteobacteria; order Burkholderiales; family Comamonadaceae; genus Delftia; species Delftia sp. UME58. Next base: position 24,359 of record NZ_LZZV01000085.1, on the reverse strand, counting down.
GAGCTACAACTGCTCTCCTTCGTTCAACTGGAAGAAGAACCTCAACGACAGCCAGATCGCCTCCTTTCAGGAAGACCTGTCTGCGCTGGGCTACAAGTTCCAGTTCATCACGCTGGCCGGCATTCACATCAACTGGTTCAACACGTTCAAGTTTGCCCACGCCTACGCCAACGGCGAAGGCATGAAGCACTACGTGAACATGGTGCAGGAGCCCGAATTCGCAGCCCGCGAGCAAGGCTACACCTTCGTGTCGCACCAGCAGGAAGTGGGTGCAGGCTACTTCGACGATGTGACCACGGTGATCCAGGGTGGCTCGTCCAGCGTCAAGGCACTGACCGGCTCCACGGAAGAGGAGCAATTCCACTGAAGCGCGGCTTCGGTGAGTGCAACTTCAGGTAGATAGGGGTGAGAAAGCGTCCGGGGCCTTGTGCTTCGGGCGCTTTTTCTTTGCTGGGGTTAAAATGGCGGAAGTTTTCAACTGACAACAACTGACAAGGGCGAGAAAGGCATCATGGTTATGACACCGCGAACTACATCGGAGATGTACACCGGCCGCTAGCGGCTGGCGGTTCGCGCCTGCACGAGATTCACTCGACCCCAAGAAAGCGCGGACCTGGCTCCGCGCTTTTTGCTTTTGGGGGATGCGCGCCCCCTGAGAAATATTTTAGGAATCCCATGATCCACATTACGCTTCCCGATGGTTCGCAACGTGAGTACCCCGGCCCGGTCACCGTGGCCGAAGTGGCCGCATCCATAGGCACGGGCCTTGCCAAGGCGGCACTGGCCGGCAAGGTGGGGGCTGGCGAGGACGCCAAGGTGGTGGACACCAGCTTCGTCATCGACAAGGACATGCCCTTGTCCATCGTGACGGCCAAGGATGCAGATGGCCTGGACGTGATCCGCCATTCCACGGCCCACTTGCTGGCCTATGCGGTCAAGGAACTGTTCCCGGAGGCCCAGGTCACCATCGGCCCCGTGATCGAGAACGGCTTCTACTACGACTTCTCGTACAAGCGGCCTTTCACCCCCGAGGACCTGGTCGCCATCGAAAAGCGCATGGCCGAGCTGGCCGCCAAGGACGAGCCCGTGGTGCGCCGTGTGCTGCCGCGCGACGAGGCCGTTGCGTACTTCAAGGGCATCGGCGAGAACTACAAGGCCGAGATCATCGCCAGCATCCCCTCCAATGAGGATGTGAGCCTGTACCGCGAAGGCAGCTTCGAAGATCTGTGCCGCGGCCCGCACGTGCCCAGCACCGGCAAGCTCAAGTTCTTCAAGCTGATGAAGGTGGCTGGAGCCTACTGGCGTGGCGACCATCGCAACGAGATGCTGCAGCGCGTGTACGGCACGGCCTGGGCATCGAAGGACGACCTGCAGCAGTACCTGCACATGCTGGAGGAGGCTGAAAAGCGCGACCACCGCAAGCTGGGCCGCGAACTGGATCTGTTCCACATCGACGAGCATTCGCCGGGCACCGTGTTCTGGCACCCGAAGGGCTGGTCCCTGTGGCAAGAGGTCGAGCAGTACATGCGCCGCGTGTACCGCGACAACGGTTACCAGGAAGTCAAGGGTCCGCAGATCCTGGACAAGACCCTGTGGGAGAAGACGGGTCACTGGGACAAGTACCGCGAGAACATGTTCACGACCGAGTCGGAAAAGCGCGACTACGCGCTCAAGCCGATGAACTGCCCCGGCCACATCCTGATCTTCAAGCAGGGCATCAAGAGCTACCGCGACCTGCCGCTGCGCTACGGCGAATTCGGCCAGTGCCACCGCAACGAGCCCACGGGCGGCCTGCACGGCATCATGCGCGTGCGCGGCTTCACGCAGGATGACGGCCACGTCTTCTGTACCGAAGACCAGATCCAGCCCGAAGTGCTGGCCTTCACCACGCTGCTGCAAAAGGTCTACGCGGACTTCGGCTTCAGCGACATCATCTACAAGGTCGCCACGCGCCCCGAGGCGCGCATCGGCTCCGATGAAAGCTGGGACAAGGCAGAAGCTGCGCTGATCAACAGCCTGGAGGCTTCGGGCTGCGAGTACGTGATCTCGCCCGGCGATGGCGCGTTCTACGGCCCCAAGATCGAGTACACGCTCAAGGACGCCATCGGCCGCCAGTGGCAGTGCGGAACCATCCAGGTGGATTTCTCCATGCCCGAGCGCCTGGATGCGGAGTACGTGGGCGAGGATGGCGACCGCCATCGCCCCGTGATGCTGCACCGTGCCATCGTCGGCAGCCTGGAGCGTTTCATCGGCATTCTCATCGAGCAGCACGCTGGCGCCATGCCGACCTGGCTGGCTCCCGTGCAGGCCGCCGTGCTCAATATCACCGACGCGCAGGCGGACTATGTGCGGGAAGTCGCACAAAAGCTGCAAAAAGCATTTCCGAATCAAGGCCTTAGGGTGGCGACAGATCTGCGCAACGAAAAGATTACGTATAAAATACGGGAGCATTCGTTGCAAAAGCTGCCTTACATCCTTGTTGCTGGCGACAAGGAGAAGGCCGCTGGTGCAGTGGCAGTGCGCGCACGGGGCAACAAGGACCTCGGTGTGATGTCGGTCGATGCGTTCATTGAACTCGTGGCCAAGGACATCGCGGCGAAGGCCTGATGGAGCATCTCCAAAGGCAGTAGCCGCTTGCGTGTACTGCACACAAGCGGCTACGCTGTTGTAGCAACTTAAATCCAAGGGTGAGAACCATAGCTACTGAATTTCGTGATCGGCGCCACCGTGAAGAGCGCAAGCATCGTCTCAACCGTGAAATCATGGCGCCTGAAGTGCGTCTGTCCGGCCCGGAGAACGAGCCGCTGGGCATCGTGCCTCTGCAGGAAGCGCTGCGCATGGCGGGCGAGCTGGACGTGGACCTGGTGGAAATCGCCGCCACTGCCACTCCACCTGTCTGCCGGTTGATGGACTATGGCAAGTTCAAGTACCTTGAACAGAAGAAGGCTGCCGAAGCCAAGGCCAAGCAGACCGTCATCGAAATCAAGGAAGTGAAATTCCGCCCTGGTACCGACGACGGCGACTACAACATCAAGCTGCGCAACATCCGCCGTTTCCTGGCCGATGGTGACAAGTGCAAGATCACGCTGCGGTTCCGCGGCCGTGAAATCACGCACCAGCAGATTGGTCTGGACCTGCTGAACCGTCTGCGTGACGATCTGGCGGATTCCATCCAGGTGGAGCAGTTCCCCAAGCTGGAAGGCCGCCAGATGGTGATGATGATCGCCCCTGCGCGCAAGAAGCCCACAGCTGGCGGCAAGCCGGCAGAAGTTTCTGCTGCACCTGCGGTGGCTGATAAGGCATAATCGCGGTTTCGCCCTTCGTTGAGGGGCGACAGAATTTGCAGGCCGTGCGCGAGTTGATTGCGCGGGGCATGCGATGCAAGGGACATGGTTTCCATGTCCCTTGTTCTTGCCGGCCTCCGGGCTGGCACAGAAGTGTCTCGGGGCCAGCAAGTGCGCGCAGTGTTGCGAGCCGCCTCACGAGCACAAACAACAGGAGCATTCAAATGCCCAAAATGAAGACCAAGAGCAGCGCGAAGAAGCGTTTTCGCGTTCGTCCCGGTGGCACCGTCAAGCGCGGTCAAGCCTTCAAGCGTCACATCTTGACCAAGAAGACCACCAAGAACAAGCGTCACCTGCGTGGTGCAGTGGCTGTGCATGAGACCAACATGGGCTCTATCGCACAAATGCTGCCGATGGCTGGCCTGTAATTCACTGACGAACAAGGAGAAAACACATGCCTCGCGTCAAACGTGGTGTAACGGCCCGCGCCCGTCACAAAAAAGTTCTGGCCCTTTCCAAGGGTTTCCGCGGCCGCCGCGGCAATGTCTTCCGCATCGCCAAGCAGGCGGTGATGAAGGCTGGGCAATATGCCTACCGTGACCGCCGTGCCAAGAAGCGCGTGTTCCGCCGTCTGTGGATCGCCCGTATCAACGCCGCTGCACGTGAACTGGGCCTGACCTACAGCCAGTTCGCCAACGGCCTGAAGAAGGCAGCCATCGAGATCGACCGCAAGATGCTGGCCGATATCGCGGTGCACGACAAGGCTGCTTTCAGCAGCATCGTTGATCAAGTCAAGGCCAAGCTGGCTGCTTGAGATAACGGTCTGCGACCATCCTCGTGATGGTCTGCAGCGCAAACAGCAAGGGCTAGGGCTTGAAAAGGCTGCTAGCCCTTGTTTCTTTTCACAGTCGATAAAGAGTCGATATGAACGAGTTGGATTCTCTGGTCGAAAGCGCGCAGCAATTGTTCGCGCAGGCACAAACCCCCGCTGATCTGGAAAACGCCAAGGCGCAGTTTCTGGGCAAGTCGGGCAAGGTGACCGAGCTCATGAAGGGCATGGCGCAGCTTTCCGTCGAAGAGAAGAAGTCGCGCGGAGCCGCCATCAACGTGGCCAAGCAAGGCATCGAGGCCGCGCTGACCGCGCGCCGCAAGGCCCTGGCCGATGCCGAGCTGCAGGCCCACCTGAAGGCCGAGGTGCTGGATGTGACCTTGCCGGGCCGCCGCCGTGGCCAGGGCGGCCTGCACCCCGTGTCGCTGACGCTGGAGCGCATCGAGGGCATCTTCGGCTCCATGGGTTTCGATGTGGCCGAGGGCCCCGAGATCGAGTCCGACTGGTTCAACTTCACGGCGCTGAACACGCCGGAAGACCATCCCGCCCGTTCCATGCACGACACCTTCTACGTGGAAGGCGGCACGGAACAGGCCCCCAATCTGCTGCGCACGCACACCAGCCCCATGCAGGTGCGCCATGCCGTGCAGCACGTCAAGAAATACCGTGGGCGGCTGGACGCCGGCCAGGGCATGCCCGAGATCCGCGTGATCGCGCCGGGCCGCACCTACCGTGTGGACAGCGATGCCACGCACTCGCCCATGTTCCACCAGTGCGAAGGCCTGTGGATCGGCGAGAACGTCAGCTTCAAGGACCTGAAGGTGGTCTTCACCGACTTCTGCAAGACCTTCTTCGAGAGCGACGACCTGGTGCTGCGCTTCCGCCCCAGCTTCTTCCCCTTCACCGAGCCCAGCGCCGAGATCGACATCCAGTTCCAGAGCGGCCCGCTGGCCGGCCGCTGGCTGGAAGTGGCCGGCTCCGGCCAGGTGCACCCCAACGTGGTGCGCAACATGGGGCTGGACCCCGAGAAGTACATCGGCTTTGCCTTTGGCATGGGGCCTGACCGCCTGACCATGCTGCGCTATGGCGTCAACGATCTGCGACTGTTTTTTGACGGCGATATCCGCTTCCTGTCGCAATTCCGTTGATCCGGCTGCAAGCCTTCGCCAAAGAGTCCGCCAGCGCCACGGCGCGCGGACCGAACCAACGCCAAAGAGTCTGATATGCAATTTCCCGAATCCTGGCTGCGCGAGTTCTGCAATCCGCCGCTGACCACCCAAGAACTGGCCGATACCCTGACCATGGCCGGCCTGGAGGTGGAGGAGCTGGAGCCCGTGGCGCCGCCGTTCACCAAGATCGTCGTCGGTGAGATCAAGGCTGCCGAGCAGCATCCCAATGCCGATCGCCTGCGCGTGTGCCAGGTCGATGTGGGCGGACCCGAACTGCTGACCATCGTCTGCGGCGCGCCCAACGCGCGCGTGGGCATCCGCGTGCCCTGCGCCACGGTGGGCGCCGAGCTGCCGCCCGGTGAAGATGGCAAGCCTTTCCTGATCAAGATCGGCAAGCTGCGCGGTGTGGAGAGCTTCGGCATGCTGTGCTCGGCACGCGAACTCAAGCTGTCCGAGGACCATGGCGGCCTGATGGAGCTGCCGCTGGACGCGCCCCTGGGTCAGAACATCCGCGAGTACCTGAACCTGGATGACACGCTGCTCACGCTCAAGCTCACGCCCAATCTGGCGCATTGCCTGAGCGTCTACGGCGTGGCGCGCGAAGTGGCTGCGCTGACCGGCGCGCCGCTCAAGCCCCAGTCGTTCACGCCTGCCGCCGTGGGCGTGCAGGACAAGCTGGCCGTGAAGATCGAGTCGCCCGAGCTGTGCGGCCGCTTCTCGGGCCGCGTGGTGCGCAATGTCAACACCCAGGCGAAGACGCCGCAGTGGATGGTCGATCGCCTGGCGCGCTGCGGCCAGCGCAGCGTGGCGCCGCTGGTGGACATCTCCAACTATGTGATGTTCGAGCTGGGCCGTCCTTCGCACATCTTCGACCTGGACAAGATCCACGGCGGCCTGCAGGTGCGCTGGGGCAAGGAAGGCGAGCAGCTCAAGCTGCTCAACGGCAACACCGTCACCGTGGATGGACAGGTGGGCGTGATCGCCGATGAGCGCGAAGTCGAGTCGCTGGCCGGCATCATGGGCGGCGACGCCACGGCTGTGTCCGACGACACGCGCCACATCTACATCGAGGCCGCATTCTGGTGGCCCAAGTCGATTGCCGGCCGTTCGCGCCGCTACAACTTCTCCACCGATGCGGGCCACCGCTTCGAGCGGGGTGTCGATCCCGAACTGACGGTCGAGCACATCGAGCGCATCACCGAGCTGGTGCTGCAGATCTGCGGCACGCCCGAGACCGTCTGCGGCCCCATCGACGACCAGCAGGCCAACATGCCCCAGCCCAGGCCCGTCACGCTGCGCGTGGCGCGTGCGGCCAAGGTCATCGGCATGCCGCTCACGCAGCAGCAGTGCCACGATGCGCTGGCCGGCCTGGGCCTGCCGGTGGAGCAGGGCGATGGCGTGCTCACCGTCACGCCGCCCAGCTTCCGCTTCGACATCAACATCGAGGAAGACCTGATCGAGGAAGTGGCGCGCATGGTGGGTTACGAGAACCTGCCCACGACCAAGCCGCTGGCGCCCATTGCGCCCAAGCTGCGCGCCGAAAACCGCCGCAGCCAGTTCGCCGTGCGCCGCGCGCTGGCTGATCTGGGCTACCAGGAAACCATCAACTTCAGCTTTGTGGAAGCCGCATGGGAGAAGGATCTGGCCGGCAACGCCGATCCCATCCAGCTGCTCAACCCCATCGCAAGCCAGCTCAGCGTGATGCGCTCCAGCCTCATCGGCTCGCTCATGCAGGTGCTCAAGTTCAATGCCGACCGCAAGGCCGAGCGCGTGCGCGTGTTCGAACTGGGCCGTGTCTTCCTCAAGGATGACAGCGTTGTTGACAGCGACACCACGGTCAAGGGCTTTTATCAGCCCATGCGCGTGGCAGGCCTGGCCTGGGGCTCCGCAGAGCAGCTGCAATGGGGCCGTGCCGAAGCCAAGGTGGACTTCTACGACGTCAAGGGCGATGTCGAGGCGCTGCTGGCGCCGCGCAAGCCCGTGTTCGAGCCGGCCGAGCATCCGGCCATGCACCCGGGCCGCTGCGCGCGCGTGCTGCTCGATGGCCAGTCCATCGGCTTCATCGGCGAGCTGCATCCCCAGTGGCGCCAGCAATGGGATCTGGCCCAGGCGCCCGTGCTGTTCGAGCTGGGGCTCGATGCCGTGCTGGCGCGCGAGGTGCCGGTGTTCAAGCCCGTGGCCAAGCACCAGGCCGTGGAGCGCGACATTGCCGTGGTCGTGAACGAAAAGGCCACCCATGCCCAGCTCATGCAGGCGGTGGAAGCTGCCCAGACCGGCGGCCTGCTACGCTCCGCCGTGCTGTTCGATGTGTTCCGCCCCAAGGCGCTCAAGGCCGGCGAGACGGCGGCACCGGGCGCGCTGGCGCAGGACGAAAAGAGCCTGGCCGTGCGCCTGACGCTGGGCAATGACGACAGCTCGCTGACCGACGTGCAGATCGAACAGGCCGTGCAGGCCGTGCTCGAACAGCTGCAGCAACGCCTGGGCGCGCGCCTGCGCGCCTGATGGAAGGGCCCATGCCGTGAAAGGAGATCCCGTGATGGAACTGACGGTGGAAAGTCTTGATTCGCCCGCGCTGACCAAGGCGCAGCTGGCGGACCTGCTGTTCGACGAGATCGGTCTGAACAAGCGCGAATCCAAGGAAATGGTGGATGCGTTCTTCGAGCTGATCTCGCAAAGCCTGGTGACGGGCGAGGATGTGAAGCTGTCGGGCTTCGGCAACTTCCAGATCCGCACCAAGGCACCGCGTCCGGGGCGCAACCCGCGCACGGGCGAGGCCATTCCGATCGAGGCGCGCCGCGTCGTGACCTTCCATGCGAGCAGCAAGCTCAAGGAGCAGATCCAGGAAGGCACGACGGGCTCCACGTCCTGAAGGGTCGTCCCCGGGGCCCGGCTTGCCGTGGCCCAGCTGTCGTCAGCCTGTCTGCCTCGCGGTGGATAGGCTGTTTTTACGACAGGGTGCTGGCCTGCAAGCGAGCTGTGCAGTAGGCTCGGCCTTCTTCCCGGATCGGCGTCCGCGCACCAGCGGCATTGCACATCCTGACCTCATCCACATTTGCCATGGCTTCACTTCTGCCCCAGATTCCCGCCAAGCGCTACTTCACCATCGGTGAGGTCGCGGATCTGTGCGACGTCAAGCCGCATGTGCTGCGCTATTGGGAGCAGGAGTTCACGCAGCTGCGTCCCATGAAGCGGCGCGGCAACCGCCGCTACTACCAGCACCACGAAGTGCTGATGATCCGGCGCATCCGTGAGCTGCTCTACGAGCAGGGCTTCACCATCAACGGCGCGCGCAACCGCCTGCGCGAAGCCTCGGGGTCTGCCGTGGTTCCCGCGCTGCAGGCCGGTGTCGTGGTGTCGGCGCCGGCTGCCGCGCCGCTGCTCGGCGGCGATGCCGCGGCCAGCGTTTCGCTGGAGCCGGAGGCCGTGCGTGAAGAGCTTTTGCAGATTCGTGCGCTGCTTTCTATTTGAGAGCAAAAAGCTGTATATAATTGAATTCTTCGGCGTGTAGCGCAGCCTGGTAGCGCACTTGCATGGGGTGCAAGGGGTCGCGAGTTCGAATCCCGCCACGCCGACCATAAATGAATACGGACCACAGCTTCTGGCTGTGGTCCGTTTTTCTTTGTGCCATCGCTAACCGCTACCAACCGCTACCAACCGCTAACAGGTGCTTCCGTGTGCCGCCAACCCCTGAAGGGGAGCGGCCGTTGCGCAGGAATCAACCCTGAGCGCAGGTTGCAAGCAGCCATTGCCGGAAGGCTGCCAGCGCCGGCAGTGTCGCGTTCCTCTCGGGATAGACCAGGTAGTAGCTGCGCTGGCTGGGGATGGCGTCTCCCACCACGTGCAGCTCACCGCGCGCTATCTCCTCTTCCACCAGTACCCGGGGCACCAGGCCCACGCCCATGCCTGCCAGCACGGCCTGTATCAGGTGCGAGGTCAGCTCGAAGCTCGGCCCTATCCGCATCTGCCGGTGATCGAGCCGATAGTGCGTGAACCACTCGCTCCAGGCCTGCCGGTTGCTGGCCACCGTGAGCAGCACCTGCTGGCCAGCCCAGTCCGGTGTGGCTGCTGTCTGCCCGGCCTGCTGCAGCGCCTGCGGGCTGGCCACCGCCACCAGAAACTCGTGGTACAGGCGGTGCGCGGTCAGCCCGGGCCAGTCCCCCGTGCCCACGGTGATGGCGGCGTCTATCTCTGCGCTGTCGAAATCGATATCGCCGATGCGCGAGTGGATGTGCATCGTCACCCCGGGCTGGGCCTGGTAGAAGCCATGCAGGTGCGGCAGCAGCCATTTGGAGCCGAAGGTGGGCAGGGTGGCCAGATTGAGGGTGCCACCGCCGGACTGGCGTGACATGGCCTGCAGGGTGGCGCTGCGTATGCGGCCCAGCGCGGCGCCCAGGTCGATGAAGTAGCGGCGCCCCACGTCGGTCAGGCGCACCGTGCGGCCCTCGCGGCGGAACAGGCTGATGCCCAGCTGCGCCTCCAGTGTCTGCACCTGCCGGCTGATGGCGCTCTGGCTGAGCGACAGCTCCTCGGCCGCACGCGCATAGCTTTCGTGGCGCGCGGCCGCCTCGAAGACCAGCAGCAGGGACATGGAGGGCGTCAGGCGTCGGTAATTCATGAGTTTTATGCAGTGTTTGCGGCAGCAATTTTCGTTTGTTCCAGAGGAAGAGTGTAGAGATACTTGCGGCCATGGTCGGCCTGAAATCGTGTATTGCATGCATGGGTTTCCTGGGCTGATCGCCAGCAACAAATCTCCCCACCCTGCCTTCCATGTCGATTGCCCCACTGCCCCACGCCGGCGCCCCCGTGCCTGCCCAATACCTTGAGTTTCTTGAAGCGCTGAAGGCCGCCGGCTTCGAGGGCGACGTGGACACGGACCATGCCAGCCGCACCGTGCTGGCCACGGACAACTCCATCTACCAGCGCATGCCGCAGGCGGCCATCTACCCGCGTCACGCCGAGGATGTGGCCAGGGCGGCGCAGGTGCTGGCGCGGCCTGAGTTCCGCGATGTGGTGCTGACACCGCGCGGCGGCGGCACGGGCACGAACGGGCAGTCGCTCACGCATGGCGTGACCATGGACTTGTCGCGGCACATGAACGGCATCCTGGAAATCAATGCCGAGCGGCGCTGGGTGCGCGTGCAGGCCGGCGTGGTCAAGGACCAGCTCAACGCCGCGCTCAGGCCATACGGACTGTTCTTTGCCCCCGAGCTGTCCACCTCCAACCGCGCCACCATCGGCGGCATGATCAACACCGATGCCAGCGGGCAGGGCAGCTGCACCTATGGCAAGACGCGCGACCACGTGCTGGCGCTGGACTTCGTGCTGCTGGGTGGCGAGCGCCTGCACAGCGCGCCGCTGGATGCCGAGGCGCTGGAGCGCATGTGCGCCGATTCGGGGCGCATCGGCAAGGTGCACCGCACGGCGCGGCGCATCAGCGATGACCAGGCGGAGTTGATCGAGGCCAGATTCCCCAAGCTCAACCGCTGCCTCACCGGCTATGACCTGGCCCATCTGCGCGAAGGCGACGGGCGCTTCAACCTCAACAGCGTGCTGTGCGGCGCCGAAGGCTCGCTGGGCTTCGTGGTGGAGGCGCGGCTCAACGTGCTGCCCATTCCCCGCTATTCGGTGCTGGTCAACGTGCGCTATGCGGGCTTCATGGATGCGCTGCGCGATGCGCGTGCGCTGATGGCGCACCGGCCGCTGTCCATCGAGACGGTGGACTCCAAGGTGCTGCTGCTGGCCATGAAGGACTTCGTCTGGAGCAGCGTGGCCGAGTACTTCCCGCAGGACGGGCAGCGCCCCACGCTGGGCATCAACCTGGTGGAATTCAGCGGCGACGATCCGCAGGAGGTCGATGGCCGCGTGCAGGCCTTCCTCGCGCACCTGGGCGCCGACGCCTCGGTGGAGCGGCTGGGCCACACGCTGGCGGCCGGCAATGCAGCGGTGCACCGCGTCTATGCCATGCGCAAGCGCGCCGTGGGCCTGCTGGGCAATGTGGCGGGCGAGGCGCGGCCCCAGCCCTTTGTCGAAGACACGGCCGTGCCGCCCGAGAACCTGCCCGAGTTCATTGCCGAGTTCCGCGCGCTGCTGGACAGCCACGGCCTGCAGTACGGCATGTTCGGCCACGTCGATGCCGGCGTGCTGCATGTGCGCCCCATCCTGGACATGAAGAACCCCGTGGACGCCGCCCTGGTGCGCCCCATCTCCGACGCGGTGGCCGAACTCACGCAGCGCCATGGCGGCCTGCTGTGGGGCGAGCACGGCAAGGGCCTGCGCTCCGAATATGTGCCGGCCTTCTTCGGCGAGCTGTATCCCTCGCTGCAGCAGCTCAAGGCCGCCTTCGACCCGCACAACCAGCTCAACCCCGGCAAGATCGCCACGCCGCCGGCCAGCAAGACCTTGCTGCTCAAGGTGGACGGCGTCACCACGCGCGGCGAGCTGGACCGGCAGATCGACGAGCGCGTATGGCGAAGCTATGGCGCAGCCATGCACTGCAACGGCAACGGCGCCTGCTACAACTTCGACCCGGACGATGCCATGTGCCCGTCCTGGAAGGCCACGCGCCAGCGCGTGCATTCGCCCAAGGGCCGGGCCTCGCTGATGCGCGAATGGCTGCGCCTGCAGGGGCAGGCCGGCGTGAACGTGCTGGAGGTCGCGCAACGGCCCCAGCCCTTCCTGTCCAGCCTGGCCGCGCGCTGGCGCAACAGCCGCGCGGCGCGTCGCGGCGAGGCCGATTTCTCGCACGAGGTCTATGACGCCATGGCCGGCTGCCTGGCCTGCAAGTCCTGCGCCGGGCAGTGTCCCGTCAAGGTCAACGTGCCCGAATTTCGCTCGCGCTTTCTGGAGCTGTACCACCGCCGCTACCTGCGGCCCGTGCGTGACTACCTGATCGGCTCGCTGGAATTCACCATGCCGTGGCTGGCCCGCATGCCCGCGCTCTACAACGGGGTGATGGGCTCGCCATGGATGCGCGATGTGCTCAGCCGTCGCATCGGCATGGTCGATGGCCCGCTGCTGAGCCGGCTGGACCTGGCCGCCACCTTGCGGCAATGGAAGGTGCGCGCGGCCGATGCGCAGGCGCTGGCCGCGCTCACGCCAGAGCAGCGCGCGCGCAGCGTGGTCATCGTGCAGGACAGCTTTACCCGCTACTTCGAGACCGGCCAGCTGCAGGTGCTGATCGAGCTGGCGGCGCGCCTGGGATTCCAGGTCTGGCTGGCGCCGCTGCTGCCCAATGGCAAGCCGCTGCATGTGCAGGGATTCATGGGCGCCTTTGCCAAGGCGGCCATCCGCAATGCCGCGCAACTGGCGCAACTGGCGCAGTCCGGCGTTGCGCTGGTGGGACTCGACCCGGCCATGACGCTGGCCTATCGGCAGGAATACCTCAAGGTGCCGGGCATGGGCGAGGTGCCGAAGGTCGCGCTGCCCCAGGAGTGGCTGCTGCAGGTGCTGCCCGAGGCGGTGACCAGTGTGGCCGGCGTGGCCTACCGGCTGCTGCCGCACTGCACTGAAAAGACCAACGCGCCCGACAGCGGCAAGCAGTGGTCGCAGCTTTTCGAGCGACGGGGGCTGCGCCTGAGCGTGGAGGCCACGGGCTGCTGCGGCATGTCGGGTACCTACGGGCATGAGGCGCGCAACCTCGAAACCTCCAAGACCATCTATGCCCAGTCATGGGAGAAACAGATCGAGAGCAAGCAGAACCTGGGCGAGCCGCTGGCCACCGGCTATTCCTGCCGCAGCCAGGTCAAGCGACTGTCTGCACGCCAGCTGCGCCATCCGTTGGAGGCCTTGCTGGACCACGTTCGTGCCACGCATCAGGGGTGAGAAGATGCGGGGGCTGATCGTCGCCATTTCAGAAATTTGCAGACATTTTTGAAAAATCTCTGCGTTTTCCCTGAAGGCCTGTTTTTAGTCCCTATAATTCAATGCTTCGGCGTGTAGCGCAGCCTGGTAGCGCACTTGCATGGGGTGCAAGGGGTCGCGAGTTCGAATCCCGCCACGCCGACCAAAACGCAAAGCTCCTGACGGAAACGTCAGGAGCTTTTTGCTTTGTACGTTCGTTTTTTGCACTTTCGATTTTGCGCGCGATGGCGCCTTGCTGCGAAGAGAAAGTGCAGCTTCGCCAGGCAGGTCCATCACGGATGGCGAGGGCAGCCAGCGCATGAAAAGTCCATGCACCGCGAAGATGCGCGTCCCGGTCTGGACACGTAAAACCTGCACCTACAATGGCGTCTTTTGTAACTGACGATTTCTTCCTGGTCTCGCACATGATGGATGGACTGATTACCGGCAGACTCACCGGTACGCCCGAACACCGCAGCGACCGCAATCGGCGCCCCTTCATGGTGGCCCGCGTGCGCTCCGAGGCATCCGATGGCACTTCCATCCCGGTCAACGTGGTTGCATTCGACGCCCAGGCCTGCGAGGTGCTGCGCAATCTGATCGAAGGCGATGCCGTGGCGCTGCGTGGCAGCTTCACGCCCAAGGTCTGGATAGACCGCCAGGAGCAGCCCCATCCCGTACTGGATGTCGTGGCGCACCAGGTCATGGCGACGCCCGAGTTCCAGGACCGCTGACGCCCGCGCTGCGGCGCCGGTTGTGAGCTACTGAAAAAACTGTCTAGCCGCAGTGTGCCGGCACGGCCGCCGCGCGCTGTGTTGGCGCTACAGTGTGCGCCTGTGTTTTTGACAGGTTACAAGGAACCGCATCCATGCCCACCAAGCGCCATTTCCTCCGCCGCACGCTCACGGCCGCCGCGATTGCCAGCACCGCAGCCATGACCCTGCTGGCCATGCCCGCGCAGGCGCAGGACAAGCCCATCAAGGTCGGCGTCACGGCCGGCCCGCACGCCCAGATCATGGAGCAGGTCAAGAAGGTCGCCGAGAAGAACGGCCTGAAGATCCAGATCGTGGAGTTCGGCGACTACGTGCAGCCCAATGCCGCGCTGTCTGCCGGTGACCTGGACGCCAACAGCTACCAGCACCGCCCCTACCTCGACGCCCAGGTGCGCGACCGCGGCTACAAGATCGGCTGGGTGGCCGACACGGTGAATTTCCCCATCGGCATCTATTCCAAGAAGATCAAGCAGCTGGCCGACCTGCCCCAGGGCGCCAAGTTCGGCATCCCCAACGATCCCACCAACGGTGGCCGCGTGCTGCTGCTGCTGCAGGCGCAGGGCCTGATCAAGCTCAAGGAAAGCGCGGGCCTGAAGGCCACGCCGCTGGACGTGGTCTCCAACCCCAAGAAGCTGCGCTTCGTGGAGCTGGATGCAGCCCAGCTGCCACGCTCGCTGGATGACCTGGACGCCTCGGCCATCAACACCAACTTCGCGATCTCGGCCGGCCTGAACCCCAAGACCGATGCCATTGCCCAGGAAAACGCCAAGAACCCCTATGTGAACATCCTGGTCGCGCGCGATGCCGACAAGGGCAAGCCCTGGGTGGCGCAGCTGATCAAGGCCTATCACTCCGATGAAGTGCGCCAGTTCATCGATGTGCAGTTCAAGGGGTCGGTGATCCCTGCATTTTGATAGGAAGCGCCCCCTGAGCGGCTGACGCCGCTTCCCCCTCTCTCGCTTCGCGGGAGGGGGACGACACCCTCGCGGCGGGGCTGCCCTTGCTCGGTGTCCCTCGTTTTGGGCTGCGCCGGTTTCGGTCGCCGTATTCAGTGCTAGCGAGGGCTGAATTGCAAAAGCTGCCATTGGCAGCTTTTTTTCATTCTCCCAGCACTCTGAAGTATTCGCCCAGCGGTGCGCGGGTGGTCTGGGTGCGGTTGACGGGGGCGGCCTCGTCGGGCCAGCCCAGGGCCAGGCCGCAGACGATGTGCTCGCCGGGCGCAAGGTCGAGCACGCGGCGCACGGTGTCGGGGTAGGAGGCCAGGGCGCCGATGGCGCAGCTGCCCAGGCCCTGGGCGGCTGCGGCCATTTGCAGGCCGTACAGGGCCATGCCCAGGTCCATGTAGCCGCCTGCGCCGAAGCGGGAGTCAATGCTCACGACCAGGGCCACGGGCGCATCGAAGAAGCGGTAGTTGCGGCCGAACTGCGCGTCGCGCCCGGCACGGTCCTCGCGGGCCACGCCCAGGGCGCTGTACAGGGCCTGGGCCGATGCTACCTGGCGCTTGCGCAGCGCCATGGGCATGGGGCGGGGGAAGTAGCCGTAGTCCTCGCGCTCAGGCGCTCCGCCTTGCCAGTCGGCCAGCAGTGCCTGTGTGAGTGCGCCGCGCAGGCTGCCGCGCACCTGGATGAACTGGCCTGGCTGCAGGTTGCCGCCGCTGGGCGCCCGGCGGGCCGAGTGCAGCAACTGGTGCAGCAGCGCATCCGGCACGGGATCGGGCCGGTAGGCGCGCACGGAGCGGCGCGCGTGCACCAGGGCCTCATGCGCATCGCCAAAGGGAAGGGTGTCGGGCGGTGGGTTGGCGGACATGGGAAATGCGGAGTCCATGGATTCAAAGCGCCTGCACAAGGCAGGCCGCGCCTATGCCGCCCGCACCTGCAATGGCGGCCAGGCCCAGGGCCGGTCTGTGGGCTGCTGGCGTGCGGTGCAGGTCGCAGAGCATGCGCACCAGCGCAACCGCGCCCGATGCGCCAATGGGATGGCCGCGCGCCAGGCCGCCGCCGCCGGTGTTGAGCTGCTGCAGCGGCAGGCCCAGGGTTTCGGCAAAGGCCAGGGCCTGCACGGCGAAGGCATCGTGCAACTCCACAGCCTGGAGCTCTGCCGCAGTCAGGCAAGGCAGCTGCAGCGCTGCGGCTGCACGCTCCAGCACCTGCTGGGCCGCCAGTGCGGCGGCGACCAGCGGTGTTTCGGGCGCATGGCCCAGCGAGGCACTGGCCACCCAGCGGGCGCGTGGCTGCAGGCCCAGGCGCGCACAGGCCTGCGGCGTGGCCAGCAGCACCAGGGCGGCGCCATCGGCCTTGGGCGAGATGGTGGGCGTGCTCAGTGCATGGCGCTGGCGTGCATGGGCGTCAACGGCGCCACCCGCTTCGGCCACCACGGGCATGCGGGCAACGCGGGCCGGGTTCAAGGCGCGCGGATAGGCGTCGTGGTCCAGCCCCGCCATGGGCACGATCTCTTGGGCCAGCCGGTCGCGGTGCGCGAGCGCCAGCGCGTGGCTGTGGATGGCATGGGCTTCCTGAACGGCGCGGGTGATGCCATGGGCCAGCGCGTGGTCGGCGGCAGATTGCAGCAGGTCCGGGTCGCGTGCGGGGTCGGGGGCGAACGCGGGGCGGTCATAGGTGACGGGCAACTCGCCTGCATGGCGCGGGCGTGTCTGGCGGATGGGGGCGCGGCTCCAGGCCTCGGCACCACCGGCCACCACAATGCTGGCCTGGCCCGACATCAGCAGGCCCGTAGCCAGGGCCACGCTGTCCAGGCCCGAGCAGCACTGGGTATCCACGCTGTGGGCCGCGCAGCGCTCGGGTAAGCCCGCAGCCAGGGCCAGCATGCGGGCCGGGTTGCCGCCTGCGCCCAGGGCGTTACCTAAGACCACGGCATCCACGGCCCGGGCAGGCAGGCCGGCCCGGGCCAGCAGGGCCTGGAGCACGGGTGCGCCCAACTCGTGCGCCGCAAGTTCGCGCAGCGCACCGCCCACGGGAGCGACGGGGCTGCGCGCCCAGGCCAGGATGACGGGGGCGTCGTGCGGGTTCATGGCAGGGGCAGCAGCGCGGGTTCGCCGGGCCGTGCCTGGCCGGTGGCAGTGGCCGCCAGCGCGCGCGCCAGACGGCCGTGGTCGGTCTTGCCGCTGGCGGTCTGCGGCCAGTCGGCGCAGCTCCACCATTGGCGCGGCAGCTTGTAGCTTTCCAGCCGCTCGCGCAGCCAGGCCGCCAGCGCCTGTGCGGAGCCTGCGGGCGCGGCGCCGTGCCATTGCACGACGGCGTGCACCTGCATGCCGCGCAGGGCGTCGGGCAGGCCTTGGATGGAGACCTGGGCCACGCCCGGGTGCGCGGCCAGCAGGGTTTCGACTTCTTCGGGGAACAGGTTCTTGCCCTGGGTGACGAGCATGCGGCTCTGGCGCCCGGCCAGGCACAGCTGGCCGCCGGCATCGATATGGCCCATGTCGCGCACGGACAGCCATTCGCCGTCGCGCAGCGCGGCCGTGCCGTCGCGGGCCTCGCCCACATAGTCCATGAACAGCATGGGGCTGCGCATGTAGATCAGGCCGTCCTCGCCCGGCTGCAGGGGCTGGTCGCCGGGCTGCTGCGTGGCGGGGCGGATCTGCAACTGCACATTGCTGAAGGGCCGGCCCACGGCCTGGGGCGGGGCCTGTTCGTCGGCCTCCATCCAGGCGATGAAGCTGGCCTCCGAGGCGCCGTAGAACTCGATGATGCGTGCGCGCGGAAACAGCGCGCGCAGGGCCGGGGTCTGGGCGCGCATCCAGCGCGCGCCGCTGATCATGACCAGTTCCACCTCGGGGATGGGCGCCAGCGCGCGGTGTGCCGCCCATTGCAGCATCAGCAGCAACTGGCTGGGCACGGCGACCAGGCAGGGCGCCTCGCCGCGCGCCAGGCTGGCCAGGCAGCGCGCCGCCGAGAACCGCTCCTGCACCACGGCGCCTTCGCCGCACCACAGGCCCTGCATCACGCCGAACAGGAACAGGGAATGCGAGATGCGCCCGGGCGCCATGGTGCGCTGCGCGGCCACGGGGCCGAAGTCCTGCAGGCAGACGCGAAAGCTCTCTGTCCACGAACGGTGGTGGCGCATGAAGCCCTTGGGCAGGCCGGTGCTGCCCGAGGTGAAGCCGGTGTAGAAGGCGCAGGTGGCCGTGGCCTCGGCCAGCGGGCTGGGCGCGGTGGGCAGCCAGCCCTCGATGCGGCTGCGCACCGCATCGGGCCAATCAGGGTCGGCCACGGCGGCGCAGCGGCCGCTGTGGAGGATGGCGAGGAAATCGACGATGGCATCCACGGTGCTGGCGCTGCCACCCGTGTCCAGCAGCAGCATCTCTGGCGCCTGGCCGGCCACCAGCGCGGCCGAGCGCTGCAGCACGGCGGCATGCAGCGCGGCAAAGCTCCATTGGCCCGCCTCGCTTTGCAGTGCCATCGCTTCGGGGCGCTGCCGGGCCCAATGCTCCAGCGGGCCATGGACCAGGGTCCACGGGTGCTGCAGCGGCGCGGCCAGCGGGTGGGGCGCGAGTGGCTCAACCATGCTGGCGGCCTCCGAACGGCCAGTCCGGCATGCCGCGCGCCACCGTGTGCACCACCAGGGCGCACAGCACGCACTTGATCAGATCGCCGGGCACGAACAGCAAGGTGGCCATGAAGGCCTGCGACAGGCTGAGCTTGGCCATCAGCATGAGGCCCAGCACGCCGAAGGCATGCAGGGCCACCAGCCCGCCGAGCGCCGAGGCCGCAAAGGCGCTGAACGCCGCGCGCCGGGGAGACCCTTGGGGCAGCGCACGCATGACCAGGCCGGCAATGCAGGCCGCCAGCGGGTAGCCGAGCAGGTAGCCGGCCGAGGGCGCCATGAAGACGGCAATGCCGCCGCGCCCGCCCGACAGCAGGGGCAGGCCCACGGCCACGGCCGCGAGGAACAGCAGCATGGACTGCATGCCGCGCCAGGGGCCGAGCATCACGCCGGCCAGCATCACGCCCAGCGACTGGATGGTGATGGGCACGCCCAGCGGCAGGTCGATCTTGGGAATCAGGCCCATGACCGCCATCAGCGCCGCAAACAGCGAGACCTGGGCCATGGAGCGCGCAGAGGCGCGTGAGACGGTGGAGGGGGCGGTCATGGACGGTTCTCGGAAGGTTCTCGCAAGGCTTTTGCGTATGGATCGGTCGGGAAATGGGGCTGGGCAGGCCTCAGCGGCCCAAGCGCGCCCACAGCGCATCGGACACGCGGCGAGTGGCCTGCAGCATGTGGATGGTCAGCGGCGCAATCAGGCGCAGGCCGCCGGCGCGGCCCGTGCGCAGCCGGTGGGCATCATCCATGCGCTTCCACTGCACGAAGAAATGCTCGGTGAAACGCAGCATCAATGCCAGCTGCAGGGCCACCTGTTCGGGGGAGATGCCGATGCGCTCCAGCGGCGCCAGCAGCCGCTCCAGCACATCGACCAGATCGCTGGGGCGCGTGCTCACGGTCAGCGCCATGCCCAGCGTGGAGGCGCAGACCAGGCGCAGCGCGCTGGCGGCGGCCAGGGCGTAGTGCTGCATCCACACATGGAAGGCAGCGACCAGCAGGGCGGCCACGGTGACCGACAGCATGAGCCGCCGTGCGCCCTCGGTGGCGCGGCCCAGCGACAGCCACAGCAGGCCGCAGGCGGCGCCGGCCAGGGCCAGCAGCCACGGTGAATCGATGAGGAACAGGCCCGTTCCCAGCAGCGCCATGAGCAGCAGCTTGCGGCCCGCGCTCCAGGCATGGAGCCAGCTGGTGTATTCGCTGTAGAGGCTTCCCATGGCGGCCGGCTCCTGCGTCAGTCCTGCGCTTGCAGCCGCCGGGCCACGTCGGCTTCATAGGCCGCGCAGACCGCGTGGCCGGGGCCGTCTGCGCGCACTTGGCCGCGCTCCAGCCAGAGCACGCGGCCAAAGCTGCGCACGTGGTCCAGCACATGGGTGGAGACCAGGATCTGCTGCTCGGCGGCCGCGATGTCCCGGGCCAGCCGCGCCTGGCCCGGCAGGTCCAGGCTGGCGAAGGGCTCGTCCAGCAGCAGCACGCGCGGCGCGGCAATGAGCAGGGCCAGCCAGCACACCTGCTGGCGCTGGCCCTGGCTGAGTCCGGCCACGGCGCGCGGAGCCCAGTCGGCCAGGCCGCGGCTGGCCAGCAGGGCGCGGGCGCGCTCCGTGGCCTCGCGCCGCGAGATGCCCGAAGGGCGCAGACCCAGGGCCAGCTCTTCCGCCACGGTGGGGAAGATGATCTGGTCGTCGGGGTTCTGGAACATCAACCCGACCTGGCCCGGGCGCCGCGCACGGGCCTCGTGCAGTTCGGTGCCGTCCAGCAGCACGCGCCCGGCCTCGGGCGCATCCAGGCCGCACAGCAGACGGAACAGGCTGGTCTTGCCGGCGCCGTTGTCGCCGATGAGGCCCACGCGCGGCTCGTCCAGCCGCAGGTCGAGTCCGTCAAAGACTGTTGTGATGCCGCGCCGCAGGCGCACGGCTTCCACGCGCAGGCTGGCGGCGAGGGCTTGGCGGTTGGCGGTCGGGGAGGATTCGGGCATGGCAAAGGAAAGCGGGTACTTACCTGTAATGCACGCAACAGCAAGGGATCTTGCCGTTGTACAGGCCTGTCGGGGCGGATTCTAGCAATGCCGTCCAGGCCGTACATCAAGGCTTGAAAGACGGCAATCGATATAAGCACCGTATTTTTTATTCTTTTGTTTGAACAACGTTTTGCAACACACTCGTTAGAACACTAATGACGGCAGATCCTGGGGATTCGCCTGTGCTTGGCGACGACGCAAGACAACGCATGCCCATCGGCTTGCAACTGCGTCCAACTGCGCAGCACAGGGCCCGGAAATTGCGCGCCATTGCCTGGAGATGGCGGTGCAAAGGCTGCCGTTGCCGATTCCAGGACCGTTTTCACTGCCGAACCGAGACTCCATGACCGTCCAGACCGCCCATTTGGCCCCGGAAACCGCGCTGATCCGCCTGCGCGACCTGCAAAAGAAATTTGTAACAGCCGATGGCAAGCACTTCGATGCCGTGCGCTCGGTATCGCTGGACATTGGACAGGGCACGGTCTTCGGCCTGATCGGCAAGAGCGGCGCGGGCAAGTCCACGCTGCTGCGCCTGATCAACCTGCTGGAGCGTCCCGACAGCGGCGAGGTGGTGGTGGCGGGCCAGCGCCTGACCGACCTGGGCCGCCGCGCGTTGCGCGAGGCGCGCCAGAACATCGGCATGATCTTCCAGCAGTTCAACCTGCTGCAGAACGCCACCGTGTTCGAGAACGTGGCCTTTCCGCTGCGCATCCACGGTGGCCATTCGCGTGCCCAGATCGAGCAGCGCGTGCGCGAGTGCCTGGACATCGTCGGCCTGACCGACAAGGCGGCCAGCCATCCTGCCCAGCTGTCGGGCGGCCAGAAGCAGCGCGTGGCGATTGCGCGCGCCCTGGCGCCGCGCCCGCAGGTGCTGCTGTGCGACGAGCCCACCTCGGCGCTGGACAGCGAGACCACGCGCTCCATCCTGGCCACGCTGGCCGACATCAACAGCCGCCTGGGCGTGACCATCGTCATCGTCACGCACGAGCTGGCCGTGGTCGATGCGCTGTGCAGCGAGGTGGCCATCATCGAGCAGGGCCAGGTGGCCGAACGCTTCACGCTGCCCGCCCTGCCGCGGGGACGTGCCTACGAGGCGCCGCAGCGCGCCACGCTGCTGGGCAGCGAACTCGAGGCCCTGCGCGTGGAGCGCGCCGACAAGGCCCTGCGCGAGCGCGGCGCCACCCGTCCCGTGGTGCTGCGCGCCGTGGGTGGCTCCGAGCACTGATGGGGTCTTCGCCCCTTCCCGTTTCCCTCTTCTTTTCGATTCCGCATTCCCATGTCTGAAAACATCGTCGAAATCCTGCCCGAGCTGTGGCTGGCCATGGGCCAGACCCTTTTGATGCTGGGCATCGGCCTGTCGGCCGCCGTGCTCATTGGCGGCCCGCTGGGCGTGCTGCTGTTCCTGCTGGGTCCCGGCCAGTCGCTGGACAACCGCCCGGCCTTCGCCGTGCTGAACTGGACGGTCAACACCGTGCGGTCCTTCCCCTTCATCATCTTGCTGGTCGCCCTCGTGCCCTTCACGCGCTGGCTGGCCGGCACCTCCATCGGCCCGCTGGCTGCGGCCGTGCCGCTGTCCGTGGCGGCCATTCCCTACCTGGCACGCCTGGTGGACCAGTGCCTGCGCGATGTGCCGCGCGGCGTGATCGAGGCCGCGCACGCCATGGGCGCCTCGGAGCTGCAGATCGTCTGGCGCGTGCTCATCGTCGAGGCGCGTTCGGGCCTGGTGCTGGCGCTGACCGTGCTGGCCGTGAGCTTTCTGTCGTATTCGGCCATTGCCGGCGTGGTGGGCGGCGGCGGCATCGGCGACCTGGCCATCCGCTACGGCTACTACCGTTTCCAGACCGATGTGATGGTGCTCACCGTGACCATCCTCGTGGCCATGGTCCAGGTCATCCAGTTCGTGGGCAACACGGCGGCCCGCCGCCTGGACAAGCGCGGCTGAGCGCGCTGTCCGGACCCGCTTTCTTCTTTCTTCCTGCTCTCTCCCAAAAAAAAGGATTCCGACATGACCGCATCCCTTTCCTTCGTGCGCCGCCATCTGCTGGCCTCGGCCGCCGCCCTTGCCGCTGCCAGCGTGCTGGCGCTGCCCGCCCACGCCCAGGCCGACAAGAAGCAGCTGGTGATCGGCGGCACGGCAGGCTCCAACATCGACCAGCTCAAGCAGGGCATCGTGCCGCTGCTGCAAAAGAAGGGCTACCAGGTCAAGCTGGTGGAGTTCAACGACTACGTGCAGCCCAACCTGGCGCTGGCCCAGGGCTCGCTGGATGCCAACTTCTTCCAGCACCGCGTCTACCTGCAGAAGTTCGCTGCCGACCAGAAGCTGGACCTGGTGGAGCTGGTGCAAGGCCCCATTGCCCCCCTGGGCGTGTATTCCAAGACCCGCAAGACCCTGGCCGAGGCCAAGGAAGGCGACCGCGTGACCCTGCCCAACGACCCCAGCAACCTTGCGCGCGCGCTGGTGCTGCTGGAGCAGGCCGGACTGATCAAGGCCAAGCCCGGCATCGACCCGCTGCGCGTGTCCGAAAAGGACCTGGCCGAGAATCCGCGCAAACTCAAGTTCATCCCGCTGGAAGCCGCACAGCTGCCGCGTTCGCTGGGTGACACCGAGTACGCCATCATCAACGGCAACTTCGCCATCTCCTCGGGCCTGAAGCTGACCGAGGCCGTCTCGCTGGAAAAGACCCCCGACCACTATCTGAACGTGGTGGCCATCAAGAAGAAGGACCAGGGCACGGCATGGGCCAAGGACCTGGCCGAGGTCTACCGTTCGGCCGAGTTCAAGGCGGTGGTGGACAGCAAGTTCCAGGGCTATGCCAAGCCCTCCTTCCTACAGTGAGCCCGCTGAAGGCAGCCACATAATGGCTGCTTGCGGGAGGTGCCCCTCCCGCCTCTTTCCCGCCCGTTTCCCGCCACTTCCTCCAGGAGCAATGCATGAGCCAGATCAAGGTCGCTGTCATCGTGGGCAGCCTGCGCAAGGATTCCTTCAACCGCAAATTCGCCGACGCAATTGCGCGCCTGGCGCCCGAAGGCCTGGTCTTCGAGCAGGTGGCCATTGATGCGCTGCCGCTGTACAACCAGGACCATGACGGCAATGAGGTGGACGTGGTCAAGCAGTTCCGCGCCCAGATCCAGTCGGCCCAGGCCGTGCTGTTCCTGACGCCCGAGTACAACCGCTCGATTCCCGGCGTGCTCAAGAACGCGCTGGACCAGGGCTCGCGCCCCTACGGCAAGAGCGTCTGGGCCGGCAAGCCCGCTGCCGTGGCCGGCGTCTCCGTGGGTGCCATCGGCACGGCGCTGGCGCAGCAGCATCTGCGCAATGTGCTGGCCTACCTGGACATGCCCACGCTGGCTCAGCCCGAAATCTTCATCCAGGCCAAGGACGGCCTGTTTGCCGAAGACGGCTCCATCGGCGCCGGCAGCCGCGATTTCGTGAACGGCTTCGTGCAGAAGTTCGCGGCCTGGGCGCGCAAGCACCAGTGAGCGTTGCGGCAAGGCCGCTCAATGACCCGTCCTGCCATAGGTTGACACCTATGAAGGACACCGATCCGGCGTAATCCAGCCGGCCAGAGACGCCCGATGAACCTCATCGGGCGTTTTCAATTTTAGGGACAGGTGCGGTCTTTCCTGGTTGTAGATCTGCACGGCCTGCTGGACCATCCGGCTGGCCTGGGCCAGATCGGCAGGCCGATGCAGCAGGAACTCCATCTTCAAGATCCCGTTGACGCGCTCGGCCAGCGCGTTCTGATAGCAGTCGTAGCCGTCAGTCATCGAACAGGCAATGCCGTGGCGCCGATGAATCTCCTGATAGTCATTCGAGCAGTACTGGATGCCCCTGTCCGAGTGATGCACCAGCATTTGCTGCGTCTGGCGGCCGTTGAGCGCCACCTTCAGCGC
>NZ_LZZV01000084.1:0-810 GCF_014170385.1 Delftia sp. UME58 | reverse complement strand
GATTCTTCCAGCGGCGAGGCGACGGTTTCGGCGATGACCTTGGGGTTGGCGCCCGGATACTGCGCGCGCACCACGACCGACGGCGGCACGACTTCCGGGTATTCGGAAATGGGCAGCTGGAACATGGCCAGCAAGCCTGCCAGCAGCACCAGGATGGACAACACGCCGGCGAAAATCGGCCGGTCGATGAAGAACTTTGAGATATTCATGAACGTTCTCTGTAGACGCGCAGGCCTTACTTCAGGTCGGCTGCGGCGGTCTTGACCGGGGCGGCCTTGGCGACAACCATGGGCACGAGGGTCGGGGCCACGGCGGCGCCGGGGCGGATGCGTTGCAGGCCATTGACGACGATGCGTTCACCGGCGGCCAAGCCGGTGTCGATGACGCGCAGGCCTTCCTGGTTGGCGCCCAGCTTCACCTGGCGATAGATGGCGTGATTCTTGTCGTCCAGCACCAGCACGTAGCGCTTGTCCTGGTCGGTGCCGATGGCGCGTTCGTCGATCAGCACGGCCGAACGCGGGTCGCTGCCGCCCAGGCGGACGCGGGCATACAGGCCGGGCAGGAGCGAACCGTCGGCGTTGTCGAATTCGGCGCGCACGCGGATCGTGCCGGACGTCGTGTCCAGGCGGTTGTCCACCGACTGCACGAAACCGGTGCGGGAATAGCCGTCCTCGTTCGCCAGGCCCAGCTCGACCGGCACCGAACCCGCGCGGCCGTTGCGCGCCGGGTTCACATACTTCAGGAAGGTCTGTTCATCCACGTCGAACGATGCGTACATCTTCGCCACCGACACCAGCCTCGTCAGCGGCA
>NZ_LZZV01000083.1:0-155793 GCF_014170385.1 Delftia sp. UME58 | reverse complement strand
CAACGGCCGCCAGACGCAGCAAATGCTGGTGCATCACTCGGACAGGGGCATCCAGTACTGCTCGAATGACTATCAGGAGATTCATCGGCGCCACGGCATTGCCTGTTCGATGACTGACGGCTACGACTGCTATCAGAACGCGCTGGCCGAGCGCGTCAACGGGATCTTGAAGATGGAGTTCCTGCTGCATCGGCCTGCCGATCTGGCCCAGGCCAGCCGGATGGTCCAGCAGGCCGTGCAGATCTACAACCAGGAAAGACCGCACCTGTCCCTAAAATTGAAAACGCCCGATGAGGTTCATCGGGCGTCTCTGGCCGGCTGGATTACGCCGGATCGGTGTCCTTCATAGGTGTCAACCTATGGCAGGACGGGTCAGTGTGCTATTGCGCCTTGGTACGGGTCAACGCAAGGCTGGCACGGCATTGCCCACCTTGAACACTGCCACCATGCCCGACAGGCGCTGCGCCTGGTCGCTGAGGGCGGCCGCAGCCGCTGCGGATTCCTCCACCAGTGCTGCGTTTTGCTGAGTCATCTGGTCCAGCTGGCTGACTGCCTGGTTGACCTGGCCAATGCCGTCGCGCTGCTCAGTGGAAGATGCCGTGATCTCGCCGATCATGTCCGAGACCTTGCGCACGCTGCCCACGATATCGTCCATGACCTGACCGGCCTGGGCCACCTGGGCCGAGCCTTCCTGCGCGGCGTCCACGGAGGTGCTGATCAGCACCTTGATCTCCTTGGCGGCCTCGGCACTGCGATGGGCCAGGGCCCGCACTTCACCGGCCACCACGGCAAAGCCGCGGCCCTGCTCACCTGCGCGGGCCGCTTCCACGGCAGCATTCAGCGCAAGGATATTGGTCTGGAAGGCAATGGAGTCGATGACACCGATGATGTCGGAGATGCGGCGTGCGCTGTCGCCGATGCGATCCATGCTGGCCACCACATGGCCCACCACGGCGCCGCCGCGCTCGGCGGCCTGGGCGGCGCTGCCGGCCAGATGATTGGCCTGGCGCGCGGTGTCGGCCGCCTGGCCCACGGTGGCGGTCAGTTGCTCCATGCTGGCGGCCGTTTCCTCCAGATTGGATGCCGTCTGCTCGGTGCGCGAAGACAGGTTGTGGTTGCCCGCGGCAATCTCGGTGGATGCGGTGGAGATGGAATGCACGCTGTCACGCACCTCCGTCACCAGCCCGCGCAGCCGCGCCGCCATGCCCGAGACCGAGCGCAGCAGGTGGCCGAACTCGTCCTTGCGACTGTCATCGGCCGACACCGTGAGGTCGCCCTGGGCGATGGCGTCCGTCAGCTGCACGGCACGTTCCAGGGGGCGGGTGATGGCCCGTGTCAGCACCAAGGCCAGCGCCAGGCCCGCCAGAAGGACCACGCCCTGGACGATCCAGGCCAGCACGCTGGCCTGCTGCCGGGCGGCCTGGGCCTGCTCGCGGGCTGCATCGCGCTGGCTGCGCTGCAGTTGCACGAAGACTTCCAGCGAGTCCACGTAGCGGCCAATGGCGCCCAGGTACTGCTGCTGGACGAACTCGCGGAATGCCGCTGCATCGCCGGTCAGCTTGATCTCGCGCGCCCGCTTGTTCAGTGCCAGCACCTCGGTGCGGATGGCGGCAATGCGCTCCAGCGCCGCCTTGTCGGCATCGCTGGCGCCCTTGACGATCTCGGCCTGCAGCTTGGTGATCAGTGCCGAGCCTTCCTTGACCCGGCCGTCGAGCAGGCGGGTCAGTTCCTCATCGGTGGAGGCATTGCTGGCCAGCACCCGCTCGCCCGTAGTCTCCGTTGCGCCCTTCCATTGAATGGCCAGGCTGATGCGGCTCTCGTACTCGGACAGCGTCTGCATGCCGTGGTCCATGGCGCGGGCCGCCGCAAACTGTGCCCACAGCGATACCGCAAGCATCATCGCCAGCAAGCCGCCCAGCGTGCCCCAAAGCTTGGCGGACACGCTCCATTGATCAAATTTCATTCGTAGCACTCTCGTCGGAAAAACCGAATACAGGAAAGGTGAAACAACAGGCCGCGCACATCAGCGGCGACCGTTTCCCGGCGCAACGCCTTGCCATATCGGCATAGGCCACCAATCCGGAAAAGATGACCTGCTCTTTCGTCACAAATGCCCGGGACTTGAGGCCACGGCATGGGCAGGCCCGATATCGCCAGCCGTGCACAACGCGGCACATGCGCACATGCAGCCGCCGGCACCGTGGCAACGGATGCAAAATGGACCGGCGCTCCGGAATGCAGCACCATTCAATGCCGCAATCGCGAAGCTGTCGCCACCCGCACCTGCAAGTGCATAACACGCTGTGGATGTGTCACTCGATACCGATCGCCTCTATGTATTGATTGCGCCGCTGAGCATCCTGCTGCTCGGTTGCACGCTGGCCGTGTGCTGGCTGGTGCAGCGGCGCCAGCGCTACCTGCTGTGGATGGCGGGCGGATACGCCCTGGTTTCCCTGGCACTGGCCTGGCAAAGCCTTGCACCCCGGGAAGAACTGCACCACTGGGCCGTATTCACGGGCGCCATGTACCTGTTCGGCACCTGGTGCTTCGCGCGCTGCATGGCGGGGCGCTATGGCGTCTCGGCCCATCCCGTGCTGGGGCTGCTCATAGGCGCCGTCGTATTGGCTGCGCTGTACTACTACAGCCGGGTCCAGGTCGATCTGTGGGTGCGCGTGCACTGGCTCAACACCGGCCTGGGCCTGCTGCAGATGCTGCCGGCGCCCGCGATGCTGCGGCGCCGGCCGCCGCAGGACTGGCTGGAGAGAATGCTCTATTGGTCCTACGTGGTGTTTGCCGGCTACACCGCTGCCCGGCCGCTGCTGGTGCTGGCCCTGGGCAGCACCGACCTCAACGAGATTGCACGCTCCACCTACTGGCTGGTGACCCTGGTCAGCACGCTGTCGTTTGCGCTGCTGTTCACCCTCATGCTGCTGGCCTGCACGGTGCGCGATGTCTTCACCGCGCTGCGCGAGGAGCGCAACCACGACTCGCTGACCAACCTGCTCAACCGCCGTGCCTTCCAGGAGGCTGCCGAGCTGCGCCTGGCCGATCCGCACATGGCCCCGATCTCCGTGCTGATAGGCGACATAGACCACTTCAAGCGCATCAATGACAGTTGGGGACATGACTGCGGAGACCGTGTATTGCAGGCCGTGGCCCAGACCCTGCAGCAACACGTGCGCAACGACGATCTGGTGTCACGCTTTGGCGGCGAGGAATTCGTGCTGCTGCTGATGCGCACCACGCCCCAGGAGGCAGAGCGCGTTGCCCAGCGCATACGCGCCCAGCTCAGCGCGGACGGCTATGTGCTGGCGGCCGGCCAGCGCGTCACCATCAGCTTCGGCATCGCGCCCGTGGCCGCCAACACCGCCTTGACCGACGCACTGACGCGCGCCGACGGCCTGCTCTACGCCGCAAAGCTGGC
Organism: Delftia sp. UME58; assembly: GCF_014170385.1. NCBI lineage: Bacteria > Pseudomonadati > Pseudomonadota > Betaproteobacteria > Burkholderiales > Comamonadaceae > Delftia > Delftia sp. UME58. Next base: position 152,369 of record NZ_LZZV01000083.1, on the reverse strand, counting down.
AGGCCGCGACCGCGTGCATGTGGCCACGGACCCCGGCCGCAGGATGCCGCAGACCGCCTGAAACAGACAGCGCGGTGCGCCTTCTTCGCGCGCCTATTCATCGAAATTCGTGGAAAAGAACAAGCCCGCCAGGGTATGGCGGGCTTGTTCTTGAAGGCACGGCGAATGCCTTATTTTTTCGCGTCCTTCAAGACTTCCTTCACATCGCCCAGCTTCTTCTGGGCCGTGCCTTCGACCTGCTTGGCAATGCCTTTGGCCTGTTGCTCCGGGCTGTCGATCAACTCGCCAGCCTTTTGCTGCACCTTGCCTGCGGCATCCTTGAGCGTGCCCTTGATCTGATCCGTGTTCATAGTTGCGTCCTTTGCTGCAAGAGCCTTCAAAAAGGGATAGGTTGTTCAAGACCCAACGCAACGATACGCGCGGCAAACCGGAGCGCGCGCCAGCGTGCTGCAACGATGAGCGTGGTCTGGGGCCTACAGCCTCGGGTCTTCCTGCTGGTGCGACGGGCCTGCGCGCCGCCCGTGGCCTGGGCGGAGCTGCAGCCTCACCCGCTTCGGTGCACAGGCGATCGAGCGCTTCGGTCTCAGGTCCGGGCCGGCCTGGGCCGTGTCGCCGGCTTCATCCAATTCGAAACTGCGCGATGCTCGTGCGTACGAGCACTGCACCCCAGACCTGTTGCGCAGGCACACAACCATGCCGGACACAGACATGCACGACTGCGCGCGCCTTGCGCAGGGCTGAGCGTGCTGCCACAGATGTAGGCCGACCTTCAGGCCTGCTGCAAATCATTGACCGCGTGAACGACGACGAGATGAATGGCCCATCCCCTATGCCGCGAGCTACCTGCTCAGGGCGGCCAAGAGATTCTCGGGTGCGGCGCCGCAGGCATAGCGGCCTGCGCATCGCCGCCTGACCTCACTCCTCGTGGGTCCACTCCACCCGCGCGCCCAGGCTGCGCAGGTTCTCGACAAAGTGCGGATGCGCACGGCGAATCGGCGTGGCGTTGCGGATCTCCGAGCGGCCTTCGATGCTGCTGGCGACCATGAACAGCGCAATCGCCACGCGGATGATGTAGGGGCTCTCCACCACGGCCGGCGTCAGCGGATTGCCGCCAAAGGTGACCACGCGGTGGGGGTCAGAAGAAAACACATGGGCACCGAACTTGGACAGCTCGCCCGTCCAGCCCAGCGCGCCATCGTAGATCTTGTTCCAGAACAGCGCATTGCCCTGCGCATGCACGCCCAGCGCAATGAAGATGGGCAGCAAATCTACCGGAAAGTATGGCCAGGGAGCAGCTTCCACCTTGGTGAGCACATTGCTGGTGAACGGCGTCTGCACCTTCAGCGGCCCCGAGCGCAGTGCGCGCGACCAGCCGTTCTTGTGCTCCACCTGCACGCCAAACTTGGCGAAGGTGCGGTCGATCAGCGGAAAGTTGTCCGGCGTGCTGTTGCGCACCTCCACATCGCCGCCCGTGATCGCGCCCAGCGCGAGAAAGGTGGTGATCTCGTGGAAGTCTTCCTCGAAGGTGAATTCGCCGCCGCCCAGCGGCGCACCGCCACGCACCGTCAGCCGCGAGGTACCGATGCCGTCGATGTGGGCGCCCATCATCACCATGAAGCGACAGAACTCCTGCACGTGCGGCTCGCATGCCGCATTGGTCAGCATGGACTCGCCCTGCGCAGCCACGGCGCACAGCACGAAGTTCTCCGTGGCCGTAACCGATGCGTAGTCCAGCCAGTGGCGCACGGCCTTGAGCGGCGCAGCACTGTGGATCAGCAGGGAGCCGCTGGCGCGCTCCACCTCACCGCCGAAGGAGCGGAAGATGTCCACGTGCGGATCGATCTCGCGCACGCCCAGCGTGCAGCCCTTGACGTTGTCCTCCAGCCGCGCCACGCCAAAGCGCGCCAGCAGCGGCGGCACCAGCATGATGGAAGAGCGCATTTCCTCGGGCAGGCGGTGCGAGGACGCGTCGAAGCGCGTGTCGCGGTGGTGCAGCTGCAGGGTGCGCGTGGCCTCGTCCAGTTGCACCTCGCTGCCCAGCGTGCGAAAGATGTCGAGGATCTTGCGCACATCCGTGATGTCCGGCACGCCATGCAGCCGCAGGGGCTGATCGGTCAGCAGCGTGGCGCACAGAATCGGCAGCACGGCATTCTTGTTGGCAGAGGGAACGACGCGGCCGCGCAAAGGCGTGCCGCCGTGGACGATGAGATTGGACATGGGGTGCAGCGCAAGCGGCGAAAGGACAACGCGTGATTCTAGGGTTGCCAGCCCGCTTGGCGGCTGCGCAGCGGCTGTGCGCACCCGCTGTTTCAACAGGTTTCGTCTTTGGGCCGCCAAGCCGACAACAAAGCGTCAGGCTCGGCCCTGGAGTTCGTGTCCGTAGACGATGAAACCACGGTGCTCGGCCACTTGGTCATACAGCGCACGGCCTGCCTCGTTGGAAGATTGCGTCTGCCAGTAGACTCGGCGCGCTCCCGCCTGGGAAGCCTGTTCGTAGACCGCGTGGATGAGCGACTTGCCTATGCCCTGCTTGCGCCGGCGTGCATCGGCAAACAGATCCTGCAAATAGCACACGGACTCCAGCCGCGTGGTACTGCGGTGGAACAGGTAGTGCGCCAGGCCCACCAGCTCACCCTCGCTCTCGGCCACCAGCGCAAACACCGGCTCCAGCGGGTTGAGAAAGCGCTCCCAGGTCGCCTGCGTGATGCCCTCTGGCAGCGCCGTCTCGCCAGCGCGCCCGTAGAAGGCGTTGTAGCCCAGCCAAAGAGGAAGCCATTGCTGATGGTCTGCCTGTGTAACGGGCCGGATCTGAAGCGTGGGAACGGACGACATGGAACTCCTGGCAAATGGGGTGAGGACCCCGGATTCTAGGGACTGCCAGCCGCCACCAAGCAGTTGCCGGCGCACTCCTCACACCTTCTGAAGATCTGCGGCCAGGCCGCACGGCACGTCCGCAAAACACATACGCGGTGTACAGACCCGGCCTACATGCGACCACAAACTTGACCCGCACCGAAACGCCGCGAAACCAATTGAAATAAACCCCGTCAGAGGCTGCGCTCCGGCAAGGCTTCAGAAACCACATGACGGAGATACAAGATGCATCGAGTCGTTCCCACAGAAAGCTTCAACCCGGATCCGGATGCCCGCTACCACCGCAGCCTGCTGGAAGCCTTTCCCGTGCGCGGCGGCCAGCAGCTATTGCTGCTGCGCATGGAGCCACGCCCCCTGCTGGAACGCCTTTCCATGCTCGGGCTGCGCATTCTGGACCGCCTCCGCAATTGAGCGGGCAAGAACCATAGCAACTGCCGAGAACTGCACGATGCGCCATCTCTTCCTCGTTTTCCTGTGGTCTGCGATCTGCGCCATCTCCTTTGCGGTGGCGATGCTGGCCAGCCCCATGTTCAGCCACGCCATCTGACAGCTGCGCCGCCCTGCGCTCGCCTGCGCCCCAGGTCCTTGCGCCGCAACCACAAGACCGCCAGATTTCCGAGCCGCCTTTTTCTCAAGATCCCAAGGCGGATTTTTCTGCCCTCCTTCTTCTGACTTTGAATGCAAATGGAGCACTACACTGGTGCACCAGTCCATTTGCCCGCAAAGGAGTTGCCGTGAAGAAACGCAGATTGCAGATTCATCCCGTAATGGGTGCATTGCTGATGGGATTTTCCGGCCTTACGGCCCTTTCCAGCACCTGGGCATGTACCCGCCTTGTCTTTCTCGGTGCGAGCGGCCAAGTCGTCACCGCGCGCTCCATGGATTGGAAAAGCGACATCGTCAGCAATCTCTGGGTGCTGCCGCGTGGAATGGAGCGTACAGGCAAGGCAGGCCCGAACTCCTTGCGCTGGACCTCCAGATACGGAAGCGTCATCACCTCGGGCTATGACGTATCCACCACCGACGGAGTCAATGAAGCCGGCCTGAACGCCAATCTGCTCTGGCTGGTGGAGTCCCAATACCCGGCCTTCGGGGCCGGCAGCAAGCCTGGCCTGACCATCGCAGCCTGGGCGCAATACGTGCTCGACAACTTCGCCACCGTCCAGGAAGCCGTTGCGGCGCTGGAGAAAGAACCTTTCACCATCGTCTCCGACAACGTTCCCGGAGAAAACCGGCTGACGACGCTGCATCTCTCGATGTCCGACGCCAGCGGCGACAGCGCCATCGTCGAGTACATCGACGGCCGGCAGGTGATACACCACGGCCGGCAATACCAGGTCATGACCAATTCGCCGACCTTTGATCAGCAACTGGCGCTGAACACCTATTGGCAGCAAGTGGGCGGCACCACCATGCTGCCCGGCACCAATCGCGCCGCTGACCGGTTTGCCCGCGCGTCGTTCTACGTCAACGCCATCCCCAAAAATCAGGACCCCAACAAGGCCCTTGCCAGCGTCTTCAGCGTGATCCGCAACGCTTCGGTGCCCTACGGCCTGAATACGCCCGAGGAACCCAACATCTCCTCGACCCGCTGGCGAACCGTGTTCGATCACCAGCGCAAGCTCTACTTCTTCGAATCAGCGTTGACACCAAACACCTTCTGGATAGACCTCAAGGCACTCGACTTCAGCCAGAAAACCGGCAAGGTGCTCAAGCTAGATCTGGGAACGGACCAGAACCACACCTTCTCGGGCGATGCCACGCGGCAGTTCCAGGAATCAGTGCCGTTTCAATTTCTGGGTCTCTGAGACGACGGCTCCATGCGGCGCTGTCGCAACAATCAATCGGCATGATTTTCCCATGGACCGGCATATCGCAATTGCTTCAGGTATTTTTTCATCCATGACGTCTTCAGCGAATATCATGAAAAATCCGTGCATGGAGAAAGAATATTCGAGACAGCTTTTCGTGCAAGCGAAACCACCCGATGGACAGGTATTCCCCGCGCAGCCTGCGGTCAAATCTTCCGTCGGTCCCGGTCTGCCACGGCTAGCCGGTCTCGTTGAGCATCGTGGCGGTCAACCTCCTCGATCGTCTGGTAGCCTGCATGCAAGCGAGGCGATCGGTGCCTCCTAGAAAGGACCAGCATGCTTTTCAGAATTTGCGCGGCCGCGTTTTTCGCTTCCATCACGCTTGTGCAAGTGCCAGCGATCGCCCAGGCGGATGTTCTCTCCACTGCGGTGAACTTCAAGAAAGGCACGTCGGACGCCACTGTTCAAGGCAAGCTCCAAGGCAACAAGGTACAGGCGCGCGACTACATAGTGCGTGCGGGTGCCGGGCAGAAGATGACCGTGCACATGGAGACGAAATCCACCTCCACCTACTTCAACGTGCTGCCACCCGGCAGCGAGGAAGCGCTGTACCGGGGCGAGGTGGCAGACGGACCCACATGGACCGGTGCATTGCCCGCCAGCGGGGACTACCGTGTGCGTGTCTTCCTCAACCGCGCAGCCGCCCGCCAGGGCAAGTCATCGGCGTACGTGCTCAAGATTTCGGTAGTGAATTGACGGAGCGTGGCGTCCAGCCAGCCCAGGATCTGTTCGTCCTGCAGAAACGCGCAAGGCATGCCCGTTCGCGCCCGGCATCTTGGCCACCTGGCGCAAGCCCTTTGCATCGAATAACCGGCGCACTCCGGGAACTTTGGGTCAGGAGCCATGGCCTGCAGCAGTAGTTCATCACTCCCTACAACCCGGAGCAAAACGGCATGCTCGAGCGCGTGATCAGAACGCTCAAAGACCAATGCGTGCATCGCCACCGGCTCGAAACCCTGCAGCACGCCCGCCGCGTGATCGCAGACTGGATCGGCTTGTACAACCACCGGCGCCCTCACCAGGCTGGCGACGAAGACCCCCGCCGAGGCATATGCTTTAGCCGCCTGACCTGTGCAGAAACCGCTGGGTCAATACACCCGAAGGTGGCCGGTAAGTACATGCATCGGCAACTGGTCAGCGTCTGGTGTACGCATCGGATATATTCAACTCGAAACGATTGACATACTTTTCAAGGCCACATGAAGCTTCAATACCTTGCTCTTCTTATCGCGACAACCTTGCTTGCCGGCTGCGCAACCACAGACCAAAGTCGCAACAGCACCAATCAGGCACAGCAACCCAAAAGAGAAAGAGATGCTTCCGATGCAATACCTATTTTCACTGGAAACTACACAGTGACGGATAGCCGCCGCAATCGCTTAAAAATCACATCGGCGAATCTTTCTGTAGAAGACAATATTCCTGTCATGCGTTTCAAAAATGCAGAAGGAAAGGCTGTCTTGGTGATGGATGCCAATGAATGTGCCGGCGATATCAAGAATAAATTTTCAGGCATGGCTTACTTGTACTGCGCTGGCAAAAAGCCATCCTATGGTGGCATGCCAAACATCTTCTCAGTCTCAGAGAGGAAAGCTGGCCACGCCCAAAAGACAGGTACCTCACTGTTCCCCGACGAGATGATCCTAAAAGATGGACTGTTGATCACTATCTTTCTTGAAGGAGAGAGTGCACTTCCTGGCTATCTGTCTGTCCGACGCGAGCCATAGCCTTTCTGGCACGCCAACACCTGGATTGACCAGAGCAAAAACACAAAAGCCCGCTGGCGAACCTGGCGGGCTTTTTTCCTTGGGCGCTAAATCCGCCAACTGACAAATGTCTTGAACCAATCAAAGCGAGTTAGGAACGAGGCAAACACCAAAGCGGCAAGTAGCCACCTCAGCCTGGGATAGCGCCACACGCTGGAAACCAGTATGAGCGCGGCTAGAAAGCAGAGCGCTACCAAGATGATGTCTGACATGAAGCAATTATCTCAGAGGATCGCTCCTCAAAAACCCTATGGTCGGCAGCCAGCCCGCCATGCGACGGGCATGAATGCTAATGGCTCCAAGAGACAAAGCCCGCAGTGACTCTCCGGTGATCAGTAGTCTCCACAACCTTGGGCTCGCTAATTGAACATTGGCACGTCTAAAGGGGGTAGGTCACCACCCGAGCTCACGCCAGCTCGGCCACCACGGCGCGGGTCTACGACCGCTCGAAGGTCTCGAAACGGCAGTCCCTGGGCTGACCTCTGTTCCCAAATTGGGAATAAAACAAAAGCCGCGCTACCTTTACGATAGCGCGGCTTCCGCGTGTTTGTTGGTGGGTCCTGCGAGATTCGAACTCGCGACCAACGGATTAAAAGCGGCGTGCTCGCTTCGCGCGATGTATTGTTTCCCTCTGTGCGCTGCGGCGCGCAGCCCGCGTAGAACCCATGGCTCGCAGCCATGATGGCAAAAATCCCCGCACACTTCGCCTGCTGAAACGACAAAAGCCCCCTCGGCGCTACCACGGCAGCCGAGGGGGCTTTTTTTGCGTTTGCGCTCGCTACACTGCGGCATGCTCGCAGCCACCCTCCTCTGCCTTGTCGGTGGCGTCTCAGACGGCGACACCATCACTGCCCGCTGCGGCCCGCCATAAGCGGCGGCGCTTGGAGCTTGTATCGATAAGGACACGCGGCGCGACATTGAGCGTGCCCACGGTGATGGGTTCGTGATCACGGAACTCTGTTCGAGGGCGAGCAGGCAGCCACAGACCCAAACCTTGTTCGCGTACGAAGCAGCGGTCTACGATGTATCAGACAACCGAAATTGGGTCTTTGCAGCGCAATGCTGCCGCCCAGCGCGGCATGGCCAGCAGTGTCAGCCTCACAAGCGTAAATGGCCAATTTTATTGATACACATAGTTTCACATTTGCATCAAAATACCGAGGTTGCTGCCGCATTTCCCATTTCCGGGACATCCGCGACTCTAGTGCATGCATCACAAGCACGGCCAACTCTCTTTTTTGATGAAACACACCACTATGCCATCCAGCACTCACTGTCGCTATGCTCGTTGGAGCCAGCCCTTGCTTTTACTCCTGGGCCTGGGGCGGGCCACGTTTATGGCGTTGTTGCTGGCTCTGGCTGCACCAGCATGGGCAGTGTCCGACAATGCCGATCTGTCAGACTTGACCCTGTCAAGCGGCGCGTTGCTCCCGAGTTTCAACTCGGGCCAGCTCAACTACACGGCGCAGGTCAGCAACCCGACCAGCACCATCACCATCACCCCTACGATGGCCGATGGCACTGCCACAGTGCTGGTGAACGGTTCACCCGTTGCCAATGGCGCGTCATCCGGACCACTTCCTCTTAACGTGGGCCCGAACACCATTTCGGTAGTGGTGACCGCGCAAGATGGCGTCACAGTCAAGACCTACACCGTAACAGTGACGCGCGCATCTCAGCTAGTGACCTCCACGGCCACGACCAACATTGCCTGCAATGGATCGCATACTGGCATAGCAGCGATCAGCCCTGGCGGCGGAACGTCCCCCTACACCTACGCGTGGTCCAACCTCGCCACCACGTCCATGCTCACAGGACTGGCCGCTGGCGTTTACAGCGTGAGAGTAACTGACAGCTTGGGAGACTACATCGACAGATCTATTACTGTTAGCCAGCCTACAGCCATCACCGCCTCCGCGGTGCATACCGACCCCAGCAGCGTCGGCGGCGCCAACGGTACGGCCACCGTCACTCCCTCCGGCGGCACACCGGGCTACACGTTCTCCTGGTCTCCTTCGGGTGCAACTGCGGCCACTGCCACCGGTCTGCGCGCGGGCACCCATACAGTCACCATCACAGACGCCAACAACTGCACGTACGATAAGATCGTGACCCTGGTGGACCCAGCACCCACCGTGCAGTCCGTCAACGTGCCTGCCAACGGCGCCTATAGCACGGGCAGTGTGTTGAGCTTCACGGTGAACTACTCAGCAGCCGTCACAGTGGTCGGCGTCCCCTCCATCCCCCTGACCATCGGCAGCACCATCCGCCAAGCTACTTATGCCAGCGGCTCTGGCAGCACGGCGCTGGTCTTTTCTTACACCGTGCAGGCGGGTGACATGGACGCAGACGGTATCACCGTTGGCAGCAACATCGCCTTGAACGGCGGCACTCTGACCGGCCCCGCAGCCACCAACCCGAGCCTCGTGTTGAACGGTGTGCCCAGCACCGCCTTGGTGCTGGTACCTCAACAAAGCGCCTCGGGCCAAGGCGTGGCGCTGACCATTTCCAACCCTGCCCCCGGCTGCACGCTTACAGGTCCGACGACTTTCGCCAACACAAGCAGTCTGCCCCTGGCGCAGCGACTGGCATTGCCCCAAGCCTACAGCTACCCATTCGCGGCCGTTGACTTTGCCGCCGATCAATGCCAGCCGGGCAGCAACCTGACGGTGACACTGACCTACCCTAGCCAGGTGCCACAAGGGGCGACGATGATGAAATGGGACGGTGCAGCTTGGCAGACGTTCGTGCCAGATTCGATCAACAACAACCAGGTGACCTATACAGTTGCTGACAACGGTCCGCTGGACACCAACAAGACTTCGGGCCTGTTTGCCGATCCAGCCATACTGGCCGCGCCCTTGGTTGCTCCGTCAGCCGCTTCGAAAGCCATCCCAACCCTGTCCGAATGGGGCCTGATCTTTATGTCCGCCATCCTGGCCATGCTCGGCCTCGCCAGAATACGGCGCCGCCAGCTTTGAAGCTGAAGCCACCCTCGGGTGGCTTTTTCATTCCCTCTGAATTCTCGGCCACGCATCCCTCATCAGCCATCGAGCAGCTGGATGCCACAACCGCCGAGCCATGGCGCGCTGCACTTCAGCGCGATACTTCTCAGGGTCAGGAGCAGAGTGAGATCTGTACGCATGCCGCTTAGAGTTGCACCAGTGGCATGCTGCAACGATATTTTTCTCACTGTCTGGACCACCCTCTTGCTTTGCAATAAGGTGCTCGGCCGTACAGCGCACATGGGGTAGCAAGCTTTCGGGCAGCTTGTAATCACTGAGGAATCGGCCATGAAACGTCGAATCCCACATTGGCAAGCCGCAGTAGAAGCAGCAGCAGTGCTGCGACCAGAAAGCACGAGTACGAAGTTTGCGAAGACTTTTCATAGGCAACCTGAATAGACATGAGCTATTCCTGTTGCCTCTTGGAGGCTAAATCAGGAGCCGGCACTTAGTGCGAGGCTGGCAGTCGCTTGACGACTGCGGCCGGGATGCGCTTTGGTCCCGACGCAGCGATACTATCAACCCACATTCAGACCGTCAACACTCGGCTTGCTCGGTTCAGTGCCCATAGGCCATGAGTCCACCAAGCCGATGATCTTGCTCATCGCCTCCTCGGGCGTACCGCCATTGGATGGCAGATAGGTCTGCACGACTTGCAGCACTTCGCCCAGAACCTACTCAGCCTTGCTGGAGTTGTCGATACCCGCCCCCGCCAACTTGTCGCGCAGCCGGAAGCCCAGCAGCGGCCAGATCTTCTGCACTGCGTTCTCACGCGCGATGCGGCGGCCGATCTCAGCGTCGAAGTTCTCGGGGCTGGCGCACGCGCTTTCGCCGGTCACCGTGAAGCCGTTGCGCAGGCGCAGCACGCAGAAGGTCAGCAGGCCCAGGTTCCCGGGGATGTCGCCGAAGTCCAGCGGGTTCTTCGCATCGGGATGGCGCGCGCCCTGCTCGGCTGTGAAGTAATGCTCGCCGACGATCTCCCGCTGAATGTCATCGGGGGTGACCCGCGCCGCTGTCTTGCCCTTGGCCTGGATCTCGGCTTCAACGGAGCAGTCGCAGGGGCCGGCCGGCATGGCGGGCTCGTTGTGCACTGCGCAGGACGATGCATGGCCGCAGCCGTTGCTGCCGCAGGTGTGTTGTGTCATGGGTGGCTCTCTGTGGTGGTGCCTGCGGCCGGCAGGCTCGGGATCACGGGCCAGGCGGCGCCGAGGGTTTGGACATCAGCTGCGTGCCCTGCAGCTTTTGCTGCCATGTCCCCATACGCTGCGCGGCAGTCTTCAAATACGACTCCAAGGGCAGTGGCGTACTCAAGGACGGCAGCAGGGGGAGCGCTGGCAAGTCGGCGGGCGGCATCTGCGGATTGCTCGCGCAGGCCGTCAGCAACAGCGAGCAGCTGGTCACGATCACGGCGCAGCAGCGCCTCACGGTCACGAGCGGCATTGAGGGCTCCTTGATATTTCGTGTTCATGGCCTGCTCGGCGCTGCGCACGCGGGCGTCGGCCGCGCGCTGCGCCGTGCTGGTGGCCAGCTGCTGGGTGATGGTCTCCAGCCGGGCCTCGGCCAGCTCGGCTCCCAGGCGCGCGCCCTGGAACTGCCATGCCAGCGCGGCGGCCACGGCGGCAGCGGCCACATGGGTGTAGAGCGCGGGGATCACCGCCCGCCCCTCCACCAGTACCACCACATGGCAATCCAGATCGGGCTCATGGCTGGGCCTCCATACACGCGGCGTGCCGCGCCTGTTGACGGGTCCAGACGCCGCGGCAGATGCGATTGCCGGGCGTGCTGCAGTCGTAGCGCCAGCGCTTCGGGCGGCCAGCTGCATCCCACTGGTATGCGCTGTAGCCCTGCAGTGGCTGGGAGCTGGTCATGTAGCGATAGGCCAGGTAGGCATTGCAGGCCTCGGCATAGTCCCCAGCCCGTGTGCGCGCCAGCATCGAGGAGCCGCGCCAGGCCCCGCAGCCGTACTGGCCCGCAAAGTCCACGGCCTGGGCGAACTCGGTCGCATGCACCGGCGTGTCGCCCAGCGAATCGCGCACGCAGGCCCCGTACTGCTGCTCCAGCAGGTTGATGGCCAGCTCGCGCGCCCGTTCGCGTGTGATGGGCGGGTCGGTCATGGTCACGCGCGTGCCGTCCTCGTAGCGCGTGGCGCCATGGCCGATGGTGGGCACATCGCCGCGCACAGGGACGATGGGGGCAGCGCTGAATCCCTCGGCTGCGATCCAGGATGCCAAGATGGCGGCGCCGATGCCCAGGCCTGCGGCAGAAACGCGGCCGGCGTTCATTCGTCCACCTCGAGCACGCCCAAATCTGTGTCGTAGTGCTGTGCCGGCGCGCCGGTAGCTCTCATCAGGTCCATGCGCAATTGCCGCTCGGCATCCCTGCGCAGAAACTCCCGTTCCCTGCGGGCGTCATCAGCGCGCCGGAGCTTGGCGGCCTCACGCTTGTAGAACCAGGTGATCAACAGGCCGATGATCGCAACCAGAGCCCCGACGTATGCCGCGAGGTCTGCCGCAGACATCTTGCCGGCCACGGCGACAGAGCCACCAAGGATGGTCGCCTTGTTTCCTGCTGCGCCAATGGCTTCGAGGGTTTCAGTTTTCATGGCCCCGATGATTCCGGGGCCGGGCCGCGCTGGCGAACCCTACACGGGGGCTACAGATGCGGCGCGAGGAATGCGTACAGTCCATCGGCCAGCGCTTGAGCCCCGGCTGGGCTGGGATGGTAGTTGTCGAATGCGTAGCCTTTGGCTGAAGCCACGGTGTAGGAGCGTCCAAGCACGGCCCGCGCATCGAAGTACGACCAGTTTGCATCGGCTGCAATGCTGCGCAGCGCCTGGGCGTAGGCGTCGTACCGACCGGATGTCACGGCGGCGGTGCTCGCTGGGAATCCAACGCACAGGCAGCCATCAGCCGTAGCGGCCAAGCTGCGCACCAGCGCTTCCGTATCAGCGTAATAGGCGGCAACATCGGTCGATGCGATGGCGTCGTTGATGGTGCAGTACAGCAGAGCGTAGTCTGGCGCGAGCGCTGTGGCGCCAGGGCGGCTGTTCCAGGGGTTGCTCGCAACGTTGAGATCTACCGCGCGCGCTGTGCAAAACCCGCCCTGCAGGAGCACGGGTGCTGCGGAGCCGTCCCAGCATTCGATGCCCGAGACAAAAGCACTGCCGCTTGCGCCGGCCCCTATGCTTATTGTGTGCATGCCAGGCGAGACGGTGTAGTCCCGGTGGGCAATGCTCGGGGAGCTGGACTGATTGATCGTATCGATGGTGGTGCCATCGACGGCCACGGACAGCGCAGTATTGAGCCCCGACAGCGTCGGATACCAGAGCCGGATTCCCGCAACGGATGAGACCGGGGAAAATGTCAGTTTGCCCGAGGAGCCTCCTGCAGCCACAAGGAAGCGCCCGCCCACGATTGAGGAAACCGATGCATCAGGCGCCCAACCCGATCCCAGCGACAGGCGTGGGTCGTAGGTGGACAGGGCAACTGCCGGGCTCACGGTGATGTTCTGATCGCCGAAGAAGCTTGCGTGCTGGAATCCCAGGAGCCCAGCAAGCCGGCGCGCGAACGATGCGGCCGCACCGCCGGTGAGCCCCCGGGGGCCGGAGCCAGCGCCCTCGCCGGCCACATTGCTGTCGCCGATCACGGCGAAGCGCGCCGGGCTGGATGCGCCACGGGCCTTGGCCGCCGCCCAGCGGGAGAACCCTCCGGGGAATCGGCTACCCGATGCGGCATCGAGCTGCAGCGTATCGCCCGGGGGCAACTGCTGAGTACGCCCGTCGATTCTTACAAGAGGCCAGCGTGCAGTCATTTCAGAGAATCACGTAGCCCAGGTCATCCGTGACCAATTCAGTCGCGCTTTTGGCTGTGCCCAGCTCCTGGCAGACCTTGTTTACGTTGGCCGTGTCAGTGGGGTCGAGCGCCGCCGTGATGACGCCGCCCGCCGTGCCCAGCCAGTACCGGCTGCCAGGCGTCAGGCCCGTGAGCGCGGAGTTCGTGGTGTCCAAGGGATAGACGGTGGCACTGCCGGCCGAAGCCACGGCATCCTTCACAAAGCCATCGGCTTGACGGCCGTTGCTGTTGTCGGCCAGTCGCACATTCAGCGCGCCAGCATTAGCATGGAAATTCACGAACTTGCCGGCGCCGATGGCCTCGCTCGCCGGAGTAATGATCGTGTTGGCGCCGATGCCGGCGGGTAGCAGCGTGGGGTCCAGCCGCCCGTCCGATCCAGTGGCCACGAGCTTGCCGGCATCCGCTGCTCCGGCTGAAACGACAAGGCCGAACATTTGGCGGGTCTTGCCCGCGACGCGGGCCAAAAAGCCCTGGGAGGGTTGAGTTGCCATAGTGCTTACTCCAGTGAAATAGGGTCTTGAAGATTCAGCGCAATGCGCGTGGGGGATGCGGCAGAGCCAATGAGCACGTCGAAGCCACTGGTGGGCGGTGTCTGGGTGAGCGCTCCATTGGCGCCGAGGTACACACGGCCCGGCACCCAGTTCCAGCCGGAGTCCTCAATGGCACCCAGCCGCTGCACGTTGACCGGATCGCCGGCTTGGGCCGCCGTCAGCGTGATGCCCAGCAGCAGGTCGATGTGCATGGCATCGTCAGCGCTCAGCGCGTGCACGGCTCCGTTCAGCTCGTACACAGCGACCAGGGCCGAGAGGTTGGCGCCAGCAGTTCGCTGCACCGAGGCGCCGCCAGCAGGACCAGGCTCGCCAGGGCGGCCCTGCGGCCCGGGAATGCCGCGCGCCACTACGATCTGGCGCGGCGCCGGCTGCTGCACCACCACGGTTGGCCCGCCCTCGCGCGTCACCACGACAGAGGCCTGCCGCTCAATGACAACGGAAGAGAGGTCGGACGAAACGACGGTGGTCACCGGGTGCCCTCCGGCAGAAGCACGAAGCTCAGCTCGTACTGGCGTTCGACATCGCCGCCCGGGCGCGTGACTTCGACCTGGCCGATGCATGAAGTCCAGGCCGGCGGCAGATCGCCAAACTCCAGGGCCGCCGTCTGGGTGGCCGTCATCACCAGGCGCAGCCAGGCGCCATCCAGTTCGATACCACCGTTCTCTGTGGTCAATTCGAGCAGCACTTGTGCGTCATCGATGTCGCGCCGCAGCTGCATGCGCGCAGTGCAGCCGGTGTAGTCCTCGCGGGTGATGTCCGCATCGGGCACGCGCAAGCCGGAGCAGGCGTCCACCAGTTGGCCGCAGTCCCAGCGCACCGGGTACGGCACGGTCAGCCGCTCCAGCGCCTCGCGGAACGTGGCGCCCTGGTAGATCTTCAGCTGGAGCCGGGCAGGAGTTGTCATGCCCCGCAGTGTCCCGGCAGGGCCACCCGGAGGCGAACCCTAGCCGGGGGCTGCTATGTGATGTCGGGCGCGGAGCCGCTGTAGTTCCAGCTGTAGGCGCCGGACGAACTCATGCTGGCGGACGTGTTGACAACGTTGAAGCTCGAGGAGATCAGCTGAGCATAGGTCTGCGCGCCCACCTTGGACTGGTCCGAGCGCAGCTGGTTGTTCGCTGCGATGGCATCATTGTTCGCTCGCGCGGTCTGCAGGGCCAGCGTCTGGGCGGCTTCGTACTGCCGCATGCTGCCCTGCCATTGTGTGTTGGCCATCTCGGCTTGCGCGATGACGCCGCGCAGCCGGGTGGAATAGGCGTCGTTTTGCAGGCTGAACTGCCGCGCCGTCATCTCGGCCACGGCGCTCGCGCCCTGCACCTGGGCCCTGTACCCATCCCATTCGCCGGTCTTGGCCTGAGCCAGCGCGGTCAGGCGCGCGGCCCGCGCTCGGGCGATTTCCGCCTGCGCTGTGATCTTGGTCGAGACCGCCTGCATCGTGGCCTTGAAGGCCTCGACACGGTTCGTGTCCGCGCTGACCTGTGCCTTGTAGCCTTCGACCTTGGCGATTTCGGCATTCATCGTTGCGGTGAATGCGCGTACGCGCTCGCTCGCCGCTCCGATCTTGGCCTGCTCCAGCTGCATGAGGGTCTGAGCGCCACCGAGCTGGGCGCGGTACAGCTCGACATGCGCCATCGAGGCCTCCACCTGCGTCTTGAACTGCTGCACCAGAGCGGTATTGATCTGGGCCTTGTTCTGCTCGGCCTGCAACTGGGCCTTGTAAATCTCCACCTTGGCCATCTCGGCTTCGATGATCGTCTTGTAGGCCTGCTGCAGGTTGGCGTATTGCGCGGACAGGGCCCGGAAGTTCTCCAGGTGGGCGTTGTGCAGCGCGATGGCGTTGTCCGCCGCTGCCTTGGCCGCTTCAAAGACCAGCTGCTCCGAACGGACCCAATGCTGCATGAGCTGGTCCTCCAGCTGCATGCCGGCGGTGATTGTGGCGCGCAGGTTGTCCACCTCCATCTCGGCCTGCTTGATGGCGATATCGCGCGAGAGGCCGGCCTGCTTGGCCAGGCGGTCCAGGCGGATGACGCGGATCTGGTCGGCCAGCACGCCAGGCGGCAGCGCAAATCCCAGCGCCTCGGATTTGCGCGTCACATCCTCTTCCTCGGCAAGGCTGGCGAGCAGCTCGCGTTCGCGGGCTCGACCCCAGATGGCCTGCTCAATCTGCACCGGCAGCCCCGTGCCGCCGGCCAGGCGTTGGACGATCAGCGCCTTCAGGCCATCCAGCACCCGCGATTCGTATTGTGCGGGCCGGGTATAGGTGAGCGGCTGCGGCTGGATGATGACCAGTTCGGGGGTGTCGTTCAGGCGCTCCACCAGGTCCTCGCGCAGGTTCACGCCCGCGAACGTGGGGGTGTGGAGCGTGAGGAATTGGGGCGCGTCCGGCAGGCTCACCATCGGGGCGTCCGGGATGGCGATGTCCTGCACCTGCGGAATCGCGGGCACCACCCCGAAGTTGAGCACCGGCGGCGCGCCCGTGGTGAGGCTGGGCGGCTGCAGCTGCGCGATGTCATCGAACACGACTTCGGGCAATTGCTCGTTGAGCGGAGCCGGCGTGGCCGGAACGCTCAGGCTGAGCTGGGGCGAGTTGGGTGCATCGGGCACCTGCGGCAGGGACGGCGCCGCGGGCGTGATCCACTCGTAGTTGATGGTCGGCGGCGCCGCCAGCGTGCTGGACAGCGCGCTGGTGAAGCTGGCCAGGTGCGTCTCGACGGAATTGCTCAGGGCCACGGAGCGCTCGTAGGCGTCCGTGACCAATTGATTGACGGTTTGCGGATCACTCATGCGACTCTCCGGCTCTTGGAATTGTTGACGACCACTTCAAGGCGATCGAGCGTGAAGGCCTGGCCCGCGGGCAGGCGCAGGCCGAACCCCAGGTAGACCTCGCGGATACCGCGCCCCGGGTCCGCTCGGACCATGCCCCTGTCGCCCCAGCGCAGCGGGTAGGCCCAGACCCTGCCGCGCGTGTGCACCTCGGCCAGCCCGCCGGCCAGGTTCTCGCCGCTGCCGTAGATGGCGCCCAGGTTCTTTTGCAAGGTGCTGGCGTGGTTGATGACGGGTGTGTGCAGTTCGCCGACGATGGGCTGGTCATGGTCGGTGTCGCCCTGCAGGACGAAGACGCCTTCGCGGTTTCCGCCGTGCCCGGCGGTGATGCTGTGCAACGGCCTGCGGTATTCGGTCACCGCGCCGCTGAGGGTGTTCACGACGATGGATTTCATGGTTTTCCTTTTCCTGCGGCGCGCAGGGCCAGCGTGACCAAGTGCTCGACTTGCTCCACCTGCGAGGATGGCTGGGGCAGCAGCGATCGCACGCGCGCCATGGTGCGGGCCCAGCCCGATGCATAGGAGGGATAGGTGAACTGGCCCATGCCGCCTTCCACGGGCCGCATGGTGCGCGCGTGGCCGGACAGCAGCACCACGGTGCTGGGCCAGGGGATGGCTGCGGCATTGGAGGCCAGCGCGTAGGCCTGAGGCACGGTATGGACCCTGCCGGGCTGCGCTGCACTCCAGGAGCCGTCACGCAGCCGGCGCTGCGTCGTGATGCCGCGCACGCGCACCGCCCGGGGCGGCTGGGCCGGGTTCAGAGCAGGCCCGATCCATGAGCCCAGGCTCTGCACCCAGAGCGGGTCCAACGCCTCCATGCCCAGCACCGGCAGCCACATCCAGGCATTGCAGAAGCGATCGAACACCTCATACTCGAAATGCACCATGGTCAGCACGGCGCCAGCCGGTAGAAAGCGATCGGTGCGCACCGGACTACCCGCAGGAGTGGGGTCCAGCGGCGCATCCAGCACTGCCTGATAAGCCGGGTGCACCAGCCACTGCAGCGGCTCCTTGATATAGACCCCGGCGAGCTCGCCGCCGTGGTAGTTCTGGTGGCGTTGCAACCGTGCCCAGCGGCCCGTCATGCGGCTGCCGAAGATGCATTGCGCGCTGCGCCAGTCCACCCCGAGCAGCCGGCTTTGCACGCCGTGAGGTGCATGGGAAGGATTGGGAGACCCCGGCACCTGCACGTCCGGCGTCGCCGCGCCGGCCTGGTAGTTCAGCGCCTCGGCCGGATAGCCCAGATAGACTTCGTGGACCACGCCCCCATGCGTCACAGACCCACCCTGCGGCAAGCTGGCGCGCGGCGCGCGGTCCACGAGCACCGGCAGGCTCAGGAACCGGGCGGCCAGATGCGGGTCGGCCACGCCGGCATCGAGGTGCTGGTGCAGCGCCGCCACCTGCGCATCGCGCGCCAGCTTGCGCGTGATGGTCAGGCCGTGGTTTTCGACGGCCGGGCCTTGCTGCCAGCCCGCCAGGATGCGATCCCGCAATAGGCTCCACGCTTGCCACGTCGTGCTGCGCCACTCCTGGTATGCCGCCTGTCTCGCCTCGGACCAGAGTTCCCAGGGCGTGGGAGGGAATTGGGCCTGGAGTGCGGCAGTTATCTGGTCGTAGACCTCCTCCATTTGCGCCATCGAGGCTATATATTCAGGTGTGTTTTTGCCAACTGCTGGCAAGCTGGAGTAATTCTTATCAGAGAAACTCTGCAATGATGGGCTTATATCAAAATCACCCTCTTCTGATAACTTCCCACCATACACTCGCCAGGTGACATTAGGAGAGAACTGCTGATAATTGGAAAAATAGAATTCGTAGTAGGGCCTCCCTGCAGTTCTGGCCTCGGGCCGTGTAAAAGGAGAGGAAATTGTTAAATGCTGATCATTGGAGCCTGCTACCTGGATGTTATGTAGGTACTTGTCGGCTGTATAGCGCATGGTCACGAAATTTGGGTCGGGATTGATATTCACCCCTACCAGGGTTCCTGTCACGGTTACCCCTCGCCAGGTAAAGCTCTGGCTATTGTCGAGGCTGGTTTCTGTGGAATTAATTGACCGCGTATAGGTTGCGGCATCCACCGTCATGTACTCAGGCTCAGGCACGTCGTAGCTGAAAACCGGCTCTGGCGGAATTTTGGGCGTGCTGCCGGGGGCAGACATATCGATGACCTCGCGGTCAAACAGGGGCAGATAGGCAGGATCCAGGTTGGCCGCATAGGCCACGAAGGCATCCTGCTGCCCCTGCCCCCCTGTGGTCGCAACGTGCACGCTGTAGTCCTCGCCGTAGCACCCCAGTTGCACCACAGTGCCATCGTTGAGCACATGGCGCTGCCGCACATGCCGCACGATAGATAAGCGCACCTGCTCGCGGAAGGCCAAGTACAAGGCCTGCACTTGCCGCGCCTGGGCCGGCGACAAAGGGGCGTCAGCCACGAAACGCGCAGGCCTTGACCCCTGCAGGGGCTGGCCACCCTGGCCGAAGAAATAGGGATCAAACGGCCGCGTGCTCATAGGCCAGCGCCTCATATTGCGGCACGCCATCCACCGTGCGGAATGCGGCCACCACCTCTGCGCCAATGTCCGCCCGGTAGATGCCCTCGCTCAGGGGCTCGAGCATGCCGTCGTCGTGGCCAGCCACCACCCAGCCGCCCGCAATGCACACCATGGCCCGGCCAAAGCCCGCGCCGTCGCCGCGGCGCACGCGCCGGCCGGGTGCCGCGGCGCCCGAGCCCAGAAGCACTGGCTCCTTCATCAGACTGGTGTAGACCAGCGTATCGAACTCCACGCCGGCCAGGAAGGCCAGCTCCTTTTGCGTACCCACGAAAATGCCCCCGCCCACGGGCTGCACCAGCGTGATGTCGGCACTGAACTGCTTGAAGTCGCGCCCCAGATCGAAGTGGCTCCAACCGTGCGGCCTGGAAGCCCACAGCACGCGGCCCTGGGCCACCAGCATGCGCGCGCCCCACAATGCATGCAGGCATCCCACCGGAGGCATGCTCAGGTGCAGCGTGCGGCAGGGCCGCGCAAGGTCCTGGCCGTCGCGCAGATAGCTGAAGGCCGGGCCCTGGGCCTGGCCCGCATGGAAGAACGCCTCTCCGCCCGCCGTGGTCAGATAGACCTGCAGGCTGTGGCCCGCACGCTGCGGCAGGTCCGTCAGCAGCAGCCCGCCCGCCTGCTGGACCTCGACCAGGCCGCCCACCGCCGCCTGGCTCTCCAGGCCATCGGCTTCGCGCCGGAACGTGATGGCCCACGCATAGCGGCCTGCCGGCATGGCCCCCGCCACCGCCGTGGCAGACCCGGCCTCGTCCGGCGGCGCCACGCCCCAATCCGAGCAGCCCGTGCCATCGGTCATGCCGTGCACCTGCCCGTTGGAGAAAATCACGCGCCCGTCTGGCAACTCGCAGCACCACAGCCGCGCCGTGCCCATGGCGGGGTGGATGGTCACATCCTCGCCATCCGGCACCACGCGCACCAACGCGCACCCGTTCAAGATGCCCAGCAGCATGGAGGCTCCCTCCCACAACTGGCGATAGCAGCCGGCCTTCAGCAGGGTCATGCCGCGCCGGCGGCGCAGTTCGGCATCCAGCCCCACATCCACATCGAGCGCGGCCGACAGGTAGGTTTCGCCCTTCTTCTTCTCATTGGAGATGTTGTTGATACCCCGGAATTTCTGGAACGTCAGCATGCATGCCCTCGGCGAAGTGATGGTTGCCCTGCCCGCGCCAGCCGCGAGCCGGGATAGACGCGTTGCACGAAGCACAGCCGCGGCATGCCCACCTGCGCGCCTGCGTACCAATCTGCGATGTCTCCCGACGAACGCAGATGCAGCGCCGGCTGGCCAATGCGCGTGCGCGCCAGCGGTGCGGGCCGGAAGATCTGTGCCAGCGACGCCACTCCCCAGCGGCCCAGCACCAGCGCCGCAGGATGGAAGCACAGCACCAGCGTAGGCTGCCCCGAGCGCGGCGCCAGCGCCGTGCCGGGCGCCCGCAGCACCTGCACCATGCCGGGCATGCCGATGCGCGTGCTGGCTACCGAGGCCACGTCCAGCGCGATGCGCAGCTGCAACTGCGCCGCGCCCAGGCGCGTGGCGCGCAGCCCGCCGGCCGTGAACACCTGCGGGCCGGCCGGCACGCCGCCGGCGTACACCAACCGCAGCGACGGCATCCCCGCCCTGGCCAGCGGCCCCAGGCCCTTGGCATCGAAGCGGCGGGTAGCGCCCAGCACCAGGGTGGGCACGCCGATGCGGGTGCTGGCGACCGAGGGCACCGCGAATGCCATGTGCACGAGCCACTGCGGCGCGCCGAACACCACGGCAGAAGCCAGGGCACGCGGCCGGAACAAGCCTTCCTCGGCCGCCTGCTCCCCGGCCGCGGCGCCCAGCAGGCCGGCATTCAGGGGCACGGCATTGAGCAGCACCGCTTACTCCTGCGTGTTGATGAACAGGCCCTTGGCGTAGAAGCGCCCGAGGAACTGCCCATTGGCTGCCGTGGCGAGCGTGAACCGCAACTGACCCTCCACGCCCTTGCCCGTGGTGACGGGCAGCCGATGGATGGCCTTGCCCGTCAGCGGTCCAGGCAGGGCAGTCGCAGGCAACAGAGCGGTATCCGACCCCATGTCACCCACAGAGACCGCAGGCGCGGTTGAGGCCGTGCCCTTGAACAGGATGAATCCCACTTCCGTCGGGAAGAACAGCACATGCAGCGGCAGGCTCAGGATGACCCGCAGCCCGGCCCCGCCCTCGTGCGCAACCCACATGGCCTCATTGCTGTTGGCGGCATCCATCGGCTGGTTCATCAGCCCCGACGAAGGCAAGGCCATGGCCGGCGCGTAGAAACTGTTGGTCGTGGCTCGCGGATCGTAGGGAATGAACGCTCGGTACCGCACGGCCCCGGTCGCCGGGCGGTAGACATCGCCATCCATGACGCTGCCGCCGGAGAACTCTGGCGAAACGCCCAGGTCATAGAAGCGCGATGCGACGATGCCCTCACTACCGGCATGCTCCCAGGCGTTCTCGCTGTTGCCGTCCAGGGCGCGCCACACGCGAGGCACCGTGGGCAACGCACCAAAGGCAATGCTTCGCTCTGCCGCCTGGTAGGCGCCATCGCCCAGGGCCACACTTCCATCGCCCAGGGCCAGGGCCCCGGCGCCGGCCGCAAGCGATCGTTCGCCCAACGCGGCGCAGTCGCGGCCCAGCGCCATGGCCTGACGCACGGCGGTGACGCCGTTGCCCAGGGCAAGCGATCCCTCGCCCGCCGCGGCCCGCAGGCCAGCAGCCACGCCACCTTCAGCGGCAGTCACCAGCGTGCCCAGCGCCATCCCCGTGCTGCTGTAGCTCGCGGCCACCTGCACCGCACGCGCATTGCCCCACAGGCCATTCACGTCGCCGCTCGACTCCCCGCTGGCCTTGCCCGACAGGAGGATCACCCCGAGCGCATGGCTGCCGCCCGAAGGCAGGCCCACCAGCTGGCCCGCGGCCCCCGTGACGAACTCGCTCATGCCGTCGGGCTTGTAGATGCCGGCCACATCCATGAACTGCGTGGAGCCCACGGCAAAGCCGCCCTGCATGCTCTCGTACTCGTTGCTGGGGCCCAGCACGAAGCGGTTCGCCGCCTCCGCTGTCAGATAGTTGGACACCTTGGCGCCGGCGGGCCAGGCGCGTACGGCCGTGGCCTCCAGACCACGGTAGACGGACAACACATCGCCCGTGCGCCCCCTTGCCTCGATGATCTCCCGCTCGTCCGGCGTATCCGGGTGGGTCAGCGTCAGCCGCAGCCGGCGCTCCTCGGTGGGACTGCCGAACAGGGCACCCGTCCCGGCCGCCAGCGTCAGCGAGACCGCGCTGAACGCACTGCCGGAGTCGTCAAGAGGCGCACCCAGCACCGATTCCGCATTGTTGAAATAGACCAGGGCTGGCACGGCACTCTCCCTGCGTTACAGCGCAAAAATGCGATTGGCGCCGTTGTCCCAGCGGATCTCCGCGTCGGAGCCATTGCCCGTGAACGGAAAGCCCGGGATCTCGTCCAGATACAGGACCAGCGGCGAAGTGCCGGCTACGCCCGTATCGACGTAGAGCACGATGGCCTTGTGGGTGTCGGCCCCCACCGCGGCGAAGGTCACGTCGTTGGCATCGAACACGCCACCCGTCACGGTGACGCCGGCCAGCGCCTGGGCCGTGTTCGCAATGTGGGCCTGAATGTCAGTCAGGAACTCATGACTTGCGATGACCGGGGCGTAGGTGTTCTTAACCAGCACCGCCTTGACGGGCTGGGTGGACAGGTCGATCTGCGCCTTGAGCAGGCGTTCCTTGAACTTGGTGTAGAGGGCATTGGACATGGCGGGACTCCTTTGGAAAGAGTGTTCCCGCCATCTCCATGGGGGTCGAACCCTAGCCGGGGACTACCGTGCATCGGCGGCCATCTCCCGCATCTGCTGTCGAAGGGCCTTGGGCGAGTTGTCCGCGATACGGTCGATGCGGTCCTTACCCATCTCGCGCACTTTTTTCCACACGTCGGGCATCTTGACGACGATGGGCTGCTCTGGATTGTTCTGGTTCCAATCGGCCAGCCGTTCGCGCACGCGTGCCAGGGCGCCCTCATCCTTTCGGAACAGCGCATCGGCCCACTGCGCCTTGATCTCGCTGCTGGTCTGGCTGTAGAAGCTCTTGGACCGCTGCATGAAGCTGTTAGCCTCCTGGATCTCGGCAACGCTCTTGGGCTGGAAGCCGACAGCCTTGGCCACCGCCTCGGCCAGCGTGGTATCGATCACCTTGTAGCCCTTGGTGTCCTTGTACATGCCGCTGGCGGCCATGTCCGCGCCCTTGAACGCATTGCGCACGGCCGTGGGCGACACCTCCAGCGCAGCGCGGCCCGCTGCGGACGGATCCAAATTCATCACCCCGCCCACCAGTTCGCGCCCTGCAGCGAAGCCACGGGAAACCAGATCGCCCGCGGGCCCCACCACCTCCAGCAGATCCCGCTCGCGGCTCTGCTTGGTCAGCAGCAGGCCGGTGCCGGGCAGCAGGTTGCCCATGCCCAGGCGCCCGGACACGTCGATAGGAGCACCTGGCAGACCCGAGACGCCCTGCTCCATGAACTCGGCCAGTTCCTTGCCCACGATGCCGGCCAGCGCTTCCTTGCGCCACTGCTTGGAACTGATGTTGTAGCCCAGCATCTGGCCCACGCCGTCGATCAGGTCCTCGGCGTCCTCCATGAAGGGCACGCCGCCGGCGCCGCCCATCAGCAGCAGCATGGCCAGGGCCCAGCCCACAGCGCGTTTGCCTTCAGGACCGCCCTGCGTCCACATGCGCTGCATCAGTTCCAGGTAGGAGACGCTATACGTTTTAAACGTAAAAAGAGTGCCGGCTACCGCGCCACGCGCCCACTGGGGCTTGTTGGCCTTGGAATAAACGAACTGGGTCTCCAGCACTGCTTTGCGCGCGAAGGCGCCGGGATCGGGCATGCCCTGGGCCTTGGCGATCCTGAAGGCGGCAATGAAGGTGGAGCGGCGGTTGAACTGCTCGGCCAGAGCGAAGGGCTGGCCCCAGGCCACCTTGGCGCGCTCCCAGGCATTGCCCGCCGCGGCGCGCGCATCCCCGGCCCGCGTGCCGTCGCCCGAGCGCAGGCCGCCCGCGCCGCGCGCCTGGGCCATGAGCTGGTGCACTTCCTGTGGCGAGACCACGCCGTCGTCCTCGGCGGACTTCAGCGCGTGGGCCAGGTCAGTCTCGTACTTCATGCCGCGCGTGCCCATGTCCTTCAGGGCCCGGGCCATCTGGCTGCCGGCCGCACGGATGCCGCCGAACTGGCTCAGCCACGGCAGCGTTACCGCAAAGGGCTGGGTCATGTTGACCACGGCCGAGGCCAGCGAGCCGCCCAGGTATTGTGCAAACAGCATGCCGCGCACGGCCTGGCCTTCTTCCTGAGGGTCGCGGATGTAGCTGCGCAGGCCCATGGCCAAGTCCTTCAGCTCGCCCTGCTCCTTCGGGATGTCGTTGATCGCGCGATCCATGGTGCCGGCATTCAGGCCCGCCGCGCCCTGCCGCGCATTGCTGTAGATGAAGTTGGCCACCACGCGGCCCACGTCCTGGCTGTAGCCTTCGATGCCCTTGCGCTGGATCAGCCGCTTGAGCGCGCTGTGGTTGTTCTTTGTCAGCTTCAGGTATTCATCGAAGACCTTGCGCGTGGCCGCATCGGCCTCTTTGCCCACAACCATGTCCTTGAAGATCTCGAGCGTCTCGGGCGTGATGCCCGCGAACAGCTTGAAGGACTGCTGGCTCATGGTGCCCTGCGTGATCACCGCGCCGGGGAAGGCCTGGGCCATCTGGATCTTGGCCAGGTTGGCATCCTTCATGGTCTCGTACATGCCGAAGTACTGGCGGTTGCCCTCCTGGTCAACCACGTCCAGCGTGTACCGGCCGAAGCGAGACAGCGGCGCATACCCGCCGTCCTGCAGATCCTTGGCCGTGGCCGCCCGGTCCACCACCATGTTGTTCAACTGCAGCAGCCGGTCGGCCAGGTCCGGCTTGGCCTTCGCATCCTGCTGCAACGTGGTGGTCAGCAGCTCCAGAGCATCGGCCAGCGTCGGCGCGTCCAGCACCAGGTCGCGCATCCCGGCGTACTCGTCGCCCAGCGCGCGCATCATGTCCGCCCGAGCGGTCATGTCGATGGAGCGGTCGATGGCCGCGCGGGCTTCGCGGTACAGGGCAATCTGGTTGGGCGTGGCGCCGAACATCGTCTGCAGCTCAGCATCCGTCCAGACCGCGCCTGCCTTGAGCATCTTGCTCTCGAAGCGCGAATTCACCAGCGCTTCGTACTGGGCCAGCGGCAGGCCGCGCCAGTCGCGCAGCACGCGGTCGTCCAGGCGACCGGCGCGCAGCAGCAGCTGGGCCTTGTCGTCGGCAGGCAGGTTGCCGTACTTCTTGGCCAGCTCGTCCACCAGCACGGCCTTGCCATCAACGTCGCGGCCCCACAGCAGCGTGGCCTCGAAGAGAGGCTTCGCCACGGCCTTGTTGTCGGCCGCCGAGACGGGGGTCTTGCGGTTCTTGCCCACCAGGTCGCTGATGGTGTCCACGCGTGGCAGCAGGCGCGGCGCCCGGTCGGCGGCATCGTTGGCCAGCATGGACACGTCATCGATGTTGCGCTGGGCGGTCTCGTAGACCGGCTTGAAAACTGGCGCACGCTCGGCCAGGTGCCTCATGGTGCCGATGGTCTTGTCCCAGACAGAGACCTTACCCGGGTGGGACATCGTCTTCTGGAGTTGGTCCAGAGCGCTGTCTTTGATCTCCGAAAGCCGCGAGCGGCTGAACATGAGGTCTTCCCCCCCATCCTCCCCGGCGGACTCCTGCGTATTGATCCGCAACAGCCCTCGCAGTACAGTTGCGACTTCCTCTGGGGAGACCTTGCCGGTGCGCCCGGATGCCGCGACAGCCGCATCGGTCCCGGAATCCCTGGCCCCCGGAGGATTCCCTTTTTTGGACTCTTGCGATACCATTGATTCGTCTCCTGACTCGTTTGAGCCAGATCGCTCGGATGCATCTGCATCGGCCCTGGAAACTCGACGGCTCAGGAGACTTTCTTTTGTGGCAACGCTGTGCAGGTACATGCGCTGCGTGTTGGTATCTCGGTGAACCAGCGCTGTGAGGATGTGATCCACCCCAGAGAGCCGGACTGGTGCACTCACGTAGAAGCTGTCGGTTTCGCCATGGTGGGCTGAAACAACTAGCACCCCCTTCTCCAGCGCACCCTTAACCGCCGCGAAGGCGGCTACCTTGTATGCGTTCGGGCGACCATGCGCAATGGAACTGCGCACGGCGCGTTCGTCCAGAAGCACATCACCCAGTTCCGGATTGGTCGCCTTGCCTCCCTGCTTCGCAAACAGGTCAGAGGCCCAAGCGCGGATGGCCGGTGCCCCCATGGGCGCGATGCTGGTGTCCACGGTCGCCACCGGCTCGCCCTGCAGCACGCGGGCCTTCTCCACGAGCGACATCTCGGCCGCACCGCGGCTGAACACTGGCTCGATGCGGTCGGTAGCGGCGCGCTGCCCGCGCTCCACGAACCCGCGCGCCGGCAGGATAAACGCCTGGATGATGTCGGCATCGGACAGTTTCAGGCCCGCGAACCCGGGCACGTTGGCCCGCAGCCAGTTGCGGATGGCGGCCACGGCGCGCCGCACGAAATGCAGCTGCGGCGTCTTCTCAGCCATCTCGGCCAGCACTTCCTCGGCCGCGTGGCGCCGGCTCAGGTCGGTGACGCCGCGCAGACCGTATTCCTTGATCTTGGCCGCCACCTCTGCCTGGCGCATGGTGGCCACCTGGTTGAGGATCTTGTTCAGCTCCGGGCCGAACATGCCGCGCAGGCCGTGATGGCCCAGCACCTCATGGTGCAGCACGCGGGCCGCGTCGGCGGGCGTGTTCAGCTTGCTGGCCAGCAGGTAGGCCTTGCCGCGCCAGTAGAAGCCCTCGGGCGCCCCACTGGCGCCGCCGCTGCGCTGGCGCAAGTCCGCGCGTCGCGCCGCCTCGGGCACGGCTGGGTCGGACATATCGAAGGCCACCACTACCTCGGGCCCGTTGGTCCAGCCCTTGCGGATGGCGTCCACCGTCTCACGCACCTGGCCCACGGCCTGGGCCCGCGCCGCATCGGAGAAGGCCGCCGGCTCCGGCCGCATGATGCGCAGCAGATTCGCCATCTGATCATCGGTCAGGCCCTGGCCATCGGCTTCGCCGCGCCGGAATGGCAGATCCTCGGTGCGCTCCACAGGTCCGGCCTTCAGCTCGCGCGCGCTGGGCGGCGTGGCATGGGTGCGCTCGCGCACGCCCGGCACATCTTCCCAACCTGAACCCTGCTTCTCCACCTGGCGCACCGTCACGCTCCACACGCCATCGGCATTGGCCGGCGTGTACGAGACCACGCGGACATGGGTATCCCCGTAGCCCTTCACGATGTTGCCCGGGGTGAAGTAGTCGGCGCGGGCGGCCTCCTCGGCTTTGGCCTTCTTGGCCAGGACGCCGCGCGGCTTGGGCTTGGTTGCTGGAGCAGAGGCCGGAGCCGCAGCCTCGGCAGCCCCCTCGCTCGTCGTGGAGTTGGGGAACTCTCGCGCGGCGTCCAGCAGTTCGCGGATGGGCGCATCCAGTCGGATCACCTTCACGTCCTCGCCCGCTTCGCGCGCAGCCAGCCACTGGTGGTGGCCGTCGAGCACATGCCCATCGCGCGAGACGAGGATAGAGCGGTTGCCGCCCTCGAAGCCTCTGGCTCGCGTCACACGCTCGCGGCTGAATTCCGCCTGCGTGGGCTTGAGGCTGGAGGCCGGCACCCTCTCCTCCTGGTGAGCAATGCCGCGGGCATTCATGAAGTTGACCATGGCGCCGCGGTGCTCGGCTCGGATCTGCGGCATCTCCGCGCGCGGCACGCCGATGGAGCCCGAGTCGCGGGAGAACTCGGCCCAGCCGTCGCCCAGGTCACGACCTTCCACGGAACGTGCTGGCGCGCGGGCTGCAGGTGCTGCAGGTGCTGCAGGTGCTGCAGGTGCTGCAGCAGCATCGGGCATGGCGGCGGCCAGCTTCTCGCGCACCTTGGGCGCCAAGTCGGCCCAGGCCCTTGTGTGAGAGCTGGCCTTGGCCAGCGCATTCAGGCCCTTGGCCTTGCCTGCCACCGCCTGGCGCTCGGCCGCCGGCATGCTGGCCCAGCGCTCGCTGGCGGCCTGCAGCTGGGCGCGCCGTGCGTCGTTCCCTTCCTTGGCGATCGCCACGGCCTGCTGCTGGCCCACCGTGGGCGCTGGTGCAGCAGCAGGAGCTACACCGGCAGCCTGTTCGCTGGCGCCACTTCGGCCAGGTACAGCAGATTGCACGCCGGCAGCAGGCTGTCCGGCACTGCTACCTCCCGGCCCAGCAGGCTGCGCATCTGGCGCGCGTCCTGCCGGCTGACTGCCCCCAGCCTCCGCAGCAGCCGCAGGGCCTGGTGGGCGTTCATCTGCCAGCCGTACTGCAGGTGCGGTTGAATCATTGGTTGCTCCTTGCACTTGGATGGCGTCAGCAAGACGGAGCTGCAGCTCCGCATTCAGGTTCTCCCAGCGCGCGCCGTGAAGATTGTTCTTCAGGGCGGCATTTACGCCGCCCACACGCTTGGCCAGGGCCTTGCGCTCTGCGGTGGGCATGCTGGCCCAGGCCGCGCGCCCGGCGTCGATGCGCTGGGCAGGGGTTTGGACTGGCGCTTGAGTTTGCGGGCTTGGCGCTGCACCTGCTTGCGCGCCATCGTGCTGAGACGAGGTGGTGCCATAGGTCAGCTCCTGCGCAGCTGCAGGACCTGCAACCGGCGCTCCTTGCGCTCCTGCTGCCGGCGAAGATTCCGTGCGCGGCGGCTGGGCTTGATCGGCTTGTGTGCCATCGATGCTTCCTTGCTGGGTGGTGGTGGGTGTGGGAGCAGGTGCGGCGTCACGGGCTTGCTGCTCGCGCTCGGCACGGCGCCGCTGCAGCTCGTTGGCCAGCGGTATGCGGACTTCCTTGGCCTGGGCCGAGCGGAAGGCGTTCGACAGGTCCTCATCCGTCCAGGTGGCCAGGGCGCCGCCAGCGATCTCGCCTGTGGCAGGGTCTGCCGTGACCTGGCGCTCGGAAGCCTTCTTCTTGGCTGGCGCGCGTGCCGCCTGCTCTGCGGCCTGGGCCATGGCACTGGCCTGCTGCGTCTGGGCAGCCGCGCCGGAATCCACTGCCAGGGCAGCAGCTGCGGACAGGGAGCCAGCAGCAGGATCCAGGCCCATGACCTCAGAGGGGCGCGGCGCGCCGATGGCAGCATCAATGCGCGTGGTATCCAGTTGCGGGGCGGGCGTGATGCCCTGCTCGCGCAGCCGGGCCTCATCGATGACCGGCTCTTGCTGCGCGGCCAGCTGCCGCATGAATTCATCGCGCACCTTGGATAGGCCCGACGGCGCTTGGCCATCGGCCTGGTTCTCGCCGGCCTGCTGGAACAGATCCGGGTTGAACGCCTGGTGCAGCGAATCCGCCGCGGCCTTCCGGTCTTCGGGGGCCAGGGACTCGTCCTGGGCCCGCGCCAGAGCATCCCGGTACTGCTGCTGGCTCTCTGGCCGCACCATCTGGTCAATGGCGGCGCCGTAGGTTGCGACATCCGGCAGGCCCGCAGGCTCTGCGCCAGCGCCCGGGGGCTGGGCAGCAGCATCGCCCGGCTGTCCAGCAGGCACGCGCGGCTCGCGCGCCGCCCGATACCCCGCCGCGCCGCCGCCCATGGCCGCGCCCGACAGCGTGCCCAGCACCACCGCCGTGTCCACGTCCTGGGACCAGTCCTTGCCCAACGCCAGGTTCTGGAAGATCTGCTCGGCAACCGATTGGGGCAGTTCCTCGAGGAAACCTTCGGAGATGGCGCCTTCGATCACCTGGCGCGGAATGCTCTTGACCGCGCGCTGCTGCACCAGCGGATTCGCGGCCGCCGTGGCTGCGTCGTCGGCGAACTGCTTGGCAATGCCCTTGTTGCCCTGGGCCAGCATGGTCTCGGCATCACCGATGCCCAGGCGCTGCGCCATGCGCCCGCCGGCATACCCGAAGCCGGCCGTGGCCGCGCCCGTGGCTGCTGCCGCCGCGGCCTGGCCCGGAGAGAGCAGCCCGTCATCTGTTTCCTGGCGGATCTGCTCGGCAGCAGAGCCCGTGCCCACGATGCCCTCACCCATCGCACCAGCAGCTGCAGCGCTCTTGGCACCAGCCTGGCCCAGCCGCGTCGCCGCGCCCAGCCCGCGCGCCACCACGCCGCCCGCACCCATGGCCGGCAGCGATTCAACAACCGCGCCGACGATGTTGGAAGGATTCTCGATGGCGGCCTGGAACTTGCCGCCCAGGCCCTCGGCCTCCTGGAACTTGCGCTGCGCTTCCTTGGTGGCATCCGAGTGCCATTCATTGATGGCCTCGCGCGCCTGCTTGGGCCGGAAGCCGACAGCCCCACCCTCGTTCTCCAGGAGCTTGCCCGCGCGCCCGCCGGTGGCGATGTCGGCCAGGCCGACAACAGCTTCGGGCACGGCCACGGCGCCCTTGGCTGCCCAGGCTGCCGCGTCGCGGACGTAGTCGGTGGCGCTGCGGCCGGCTGGCTCGGCAGGCTTAAGACCGAAGGCATCCTCGTAACTTATCGGCGCCGCTGCCGCGCCCTTGGGCGACTGGGGCGCCGGTCCTTTGAACGCGTCTTCATAGGAGATGGTGTCGTTTGCCATCCCCCCACTCTCTCGGAGCAGGTGGGCAGGCGTCGAACCCTACAGGGGGTAGTAAAAAAGCCCGCTGCTGCGGGCCGGTGCTACCAAGGCTACCCGTCAGATCCCTTGCGCCGTGCGGCGGCCTCTGCCTCCAAGCGCGCCACACGCTCAGACAACTCTTTGTAGATGTCGTCCGGCGGACCTTCGGGTGCGGCACCGATTTTCGTCATTTCCGTCATCACCCAGTTAAGCAGGTCGTCCGGGGTTTTACCAATCCGCTCAGCAATCTCCCTGAACAGCCGCCCCGTCTCCTCGTCTGGCCGGAATGTCACTTCAACCATCCCCTTCCCATCCGGCCGCATCGTCATCTCGGGCTCGTGAGGGTGCGCAGACCCGTCAGCAAGCCATTGCGTGTTGACCTGAAGTGCAACGGCCAAACGCTCGATCACCTTACGCCTGGGGGTCGCGCGCCCTCCTTCGTACCGGGCCAGTTGCGTGGGCTTCATATCCACCCTGCGCGCCAACTCCGATTGAGAAAGCCCCAACCCTTCGCGCGCGGCGATCAGCCGATCTTTGAACTCTTTTTCGTTCATATTAGTTCATGTGGTACAAATACAACTTGCAAACAGTTCAATCAGTACACTACATTCGATCCGTACACAACAGTACAAAGGAGTGAATTCTATGTGCATAGACGATACACGTTTCGCTGGTAGGCCCGTCCAGCCGGCCCGCGTTCCAAAGGAGTTCTCACATGAACGGTAACGAGGCCCTCGCAAAGCGCCTGATCATGGCGCGCGCCTGGGCGGGCATGTCTCAAAACGATCTTGCGCGACGCGCTGGCATCGCGCAGACGCAACTCAGCAGGTACGAAACCGCAAGGAGTCAGCCGCGACGCGCCGCCTTGGACCGCCTTGCTGCAGAGCTGGGGGTCTCCTCCGCCTGGCTTGCGCTTGGCGGCTGCGATGCGCATCGCGGCGGGACCGCTCGCCCCACCCAGCAATCGCCCATCGATCTGGCCATCGTTTCAACGCAAGCCCTTCTTGTCGAAGTCGCGCGCCGCTGTTCGTAATTCTTTCCCGCAGGAGCATCACCATGAGCAACATCGTCACCATCGCTGGCGTGCAGTCGGCCCGCATCACGTACAAGGGCCGCCCGGTCTGCACCACGCAGCAGCTCGCGCAGTTCTACGGCTGCGCCGAGAAGAACATAGGCGACAACCACGCGAACAATCGGGATCGATTCGAGGAGGGAAAGCACTTCGTGAAACTGGAAGGTGCGGCACTTCAGGCGTTCAAGAACTGCCCCGAAAATTTCGGGTCAGTCGCACCCAGAGCCCCTGCGCTCATCCTGTGGACCGAGTTGGGTGCTGGCCGGCACGCCAAGATGCTGACTACCGACAAGGCCTGGGATGTGTTTGAGGAGATGGAGGAGGCCTATTTCTCGCGAGCGCTGGCCGGCGATGCGGCCGCTCTGTCGGCGCCGGTGGAAACGAAGCCTGCCCGTGTCCGTGGCCGCACGCCCCTGGATCAGGTGAAGGTCATCAACTTCGTCGGTGACGCACTAAAGGACGTGCCCGGCATCCGCCTCGATGTGGTTGCTGCCGCCAAGCTCCAGGCCTTCGAGCAGCACACCGGCATTGACTTCAGCGAGTTCCGCCGCGCACTGCCGCCCGTGACACTGGAGCGGATGGTCCGCCTCAACCCCACGCAAATCGGAGCCCGCATCGCGGAGCAGACGGGCCGCGCCAAGTGCAGCAGTCAGCTCGTCAACAAGGTGCTTCTGGAGCTCGGCCTGCAGCGCAAGGTCGAGGACGGCTACGTGCTGACTGAAGCCGGAACCAAGTACGGCGAGGTGCTGCCCTTCAAGGCCAAGAACGCACACCACGGAAATCAGATCGATTGGTGGGAATCTGTCGTTGATGTGGTGCGCGAGAACATCCCTGCAGCGGATGGCAAGCGCGGCAGCGGCGGCAGTGTGATCCCGCTGAAACCAAGGCAGGCCCCCGATGAACCGCAGGCAGCCCTGCTGTGAGCCCTGGGGCAAATGCCCCCAAAGACGAAAGCCCCGACGCTTGGACCCGTCGAGGCTTTCAAGGTGAACCCGAACCAACACAGAACGGAATTCAGCATGAATGCTACAGCAAAGCCTCGCGCGCGCAAAGCTCCTGCAGCCGCGCGCCCCACCTTCGAACAAATCTCGGCCCTGGCACTGGACAAGGCCGAGGAAGACATCAAGCGACTTGTCAGCATCCGGTGCGCCGATGAGCACTGGCTTGATGCTGACCACGATGTGGACTATGCCGTGGAGCTTGCACTGTCCCACATCCGCGCCATGCGAACGACAGCCTTCAAGGACGGTGCCGAGTTCAGCCTGTCGTGGCTTAAGGCGGGCGCGGCCATCAACCTTGCCAGCCGGGCATTCAGCAGGACAGGCTGCGCCTACGAACGCTGCCTCAAGGATGCCGGCCGTATGTTCGCGCAGCTCGCTGAACTGGTGGAGTTCGTAGGCTGAGCACGCCAACCCTTTTTTTTCGATCCCTCGGGCGCTGCGAAAAAGGGTTCCAGCCGACTGAACCCAGATTTAGTCTTGCGCATCATGGACTTGTGCGTGATACGCTCTAGTTCACTGCCGTGTAGGCAGCTCAGAAAAGCCCAATAGCTGGCATCCGTGTACACCACACGTTCACTGCCGTGTAGGCAGCTCAGAAACTGTACCGCCGCCCGTGCCACCACCCGTACCGCGTTCACTGCCGTGTAGGCAGCTCAGAAAGAGCGCGGCTAGGTCCTGCAGCGTGACCTCGGGTTCACTGCCGTGTAGGCAGCTCAGAAATTCCTGCATTTCCTGGGTGATAGCTACGCCATGTTCACTGCCGTGTAGGCAGCTCAGAAAAGACTGCGGGGGACAGTTGCCAATCTTCCTGCGTTCACTGCCGTGTAGGCAGCTCAGAAAAGATGCCGGCGGTCATGGCGCGCCCCCTGGCAGTTCACTGCCGTGTAGGCAGCTCAGAAAAGCATGTCTTCCGTGTAGCCGGCCGCCTTCCAGTTCACTGCCGTGTAGGCAGCTCAGAAAAGGAACGTGCCGACAGCCCGCAGGAAATTGAGGTTCACTGCCGTGTAGGCCGCTCAGAAAGTTGAGGGCCGTGGGCGTCGCCCCCGCAAAGCGTTCACTGCCGTGTAGGCAGCTCAGAAAATCATCTGCTCGAACGCGGGGCGCGCAGCTGCGTTCGCTGCCGCGCAGGTAATTCCGGGGATCACCGGAATTGGCCCGCCTCGCCGCGACCTGCGCGAACCGGCTCAGCCACATGGCTGGGCACCTCCCTGCCCCACGCCCCGCCTGAGAACTCTCTCCCCGCCCTCCCGGGACAGAGGGCGGGGTGAGTCAGTGAAGATTGCCTGGATTGGCGCCGGCATCGCCGTTATAGCTGTCGTGGTCACCGCCTTGATAGCCATCCTCTCCTGAACTACAGCCCTTGGCGAGGATCTGAATCCCTCGGGATACATGGTCTTGCAACCATTCGAGGGTTTCGCCGCGTGCGACCTGTTGCCGCTCCGACTCTTTGGCTGAAGCTTCAGCAAGCTCTACAGCGCGCCGTGCGGCAGCCGCAGCCCGAAGCGCCGCGAAAGCGGCGGCGAAGACCAAGCCCAGCGCCACGACCAACGCGCCAGCAAGAATGAGGGTATGAGGATGTGCCATCCCCCCACTCTCAAGGAGAGGTGCGGGGGCGGTCGAACCCTAGCCGGGGGCGTGTAAAAAAGCCCCGACATGCGGGGCTGATGGGTGAGGGATGGGCACTTCTGCTACTCGGCCGACAGCTCTGCCAGCGTGTCCTGGAGAGTCTTGATCAGCCGCTCCACATCCTCAGGACGCATATCAACCCAGGTGGTTGCAATATCAAGCCCTGAGGCAGTCTTGGCCGTGTGCTTGAGGCCGATGAGCGTCTTCCCGTTGAAGACGCGAGTGCGAACGTCGGTGAACTGAAGGAGGGGTGCAGGAATCATGGCGTGATAGTGGCACGGAAAGCCCGCGCTGGGACCATAGCCTCACACGGGCCGCGTCCGCACCTCAGCCGTCCAGGCAGACTGCCCTCGGGGCTGCAACGAGCCCTGATCCGTTGCAGCGATGTGGAGATATTCGCCCTCTCCCAACGCGCGAGCCTGCTGCGACAGCTGCTCGCGCACTTCATTGGATTCAGCGCGGAGCTTGCTGATCACCATCTTGTTCACCTTCAGCTCACGACAACAGCGGCAGGAAAAGTGCATCCACTTTCCATAGTCTTCGAGGTAGGCAGTGCACTGGAGATTGCATAAGGGGCACGGGGCGTGGATGGAATCTGGCATGGCTGCACCCTGAAGAAATACTGAGCGAAAGAAACTCTGAACCTGTTGTACCGCACCTGTGCGGTCCAAAACGTAATAACGAGGTAGGGGTTGGCCTAGGCGTGGCGGGCATGCTGATTGCCGCCTGTACAGCCTCACAGCCTGGGAGAAGCTACATATTGGTACAAGAACCAAAAAACATTAGCATGCGTTCACATTCAAACAATCGAAAGCTTAGTGACATGCGATTATCAATAACTCCTGCCGTTGCCAATTCGGCAGTGGAGCCACATGGATGAGTGCAAGCCGAGCCAAGACAGCGACCAACAACCCCAGTGGTCGCCTACGGGAGCACTGGCCCTGGTAATTCTGGGGGCGCTCGCGATCACTGCGGCGATTTGGCTCATGGCGAAGCAGCACCACACCCCGCCTTGGCAACTGCGAGCACCCACCATTGGCGCACCGGCGACAGAAGCTTCGCCGCCAGCCGCAGCCGCCCAAATGCAATGCCCAAATCAGAACTGGGCTGCAGGCGAACGCACATGATGAGCTTCTGGCGCAGGGCTGGGTTCAGAGACGACGAAGCCCGCCGAAGCGGGCCGTACAGAACTTGGCCAGACCTACTTGCGCCCACCCACGTAGCGCCCACCCTTCCCGCTCTTGCCAGAGCCACCAACACGCGTACTGCCCTTGCGACCCGCTGCCTCGAAGGACAGCGACGATGCAGCAGACTTGCCCGAAGCGAATGTGGAGCTGGAGCCCTTGCTGGGCACCAGATCACCGGCCTGAGCCGAAGTGGCAGCAGCCAGGGCAATTGCGATGAATGCGATTCTCATGGAGAGGTCTCCTTGTTGTGGTGAGACCATGCTATGCCTGACACGGCGCGGGGTATGGGAATCGCTTTCCCTAGTTGCATGAAAGGGTGCCGAGCTGCGATTGGGGCCTACCCCAAAAATGACAACGCCCCAACACAGGCTCATCCAGCGTCAAGCTTTGCCTCGTCCTCAAGCGTGTGCACGTAGAACATGAGGTGCTTCAGAGCTACAGCGTGCGGGTCACGGCCTCTCAACGGCGACTCCCTGGCAGAGTCGTCCGGCAGGAAGACCAGAAGCACGTCGCCACAGGCCTCGTAGTCTGCCTTGAACTCGACGCCGTTGCGGGTGAGGACGCATTCATGCATGCGGGACATTGTCACAGGTGCAGGGCGCGCGCCAGCATGGCCCAGAAACGACGAAGCCCGCCGAAGCGGGCTTGTGAGCTTTTTATATAACGCTATCGGTCACATAAAATTCTTCAACTCAAAATTTCTTAAAAAGAATACAAAGTTCAGCGCCTACCTGCCACTCTGCCTGGAGCTCGCAAAAACTCCAAGAATCTCTTCTCGAATATTTTGTATCGTCCTACATAGCTGTGCAAATCATTTGTAGTCCTACTTAGAGTGTAGTACGTTGTAAGCTCTTGAATCCCTTGTCTCTGTTCATCTCGCTGACCGCGCATATTATCCATGACCAACTCAGAAAATTCCAGAACAAAATCTCTCAGCTCATTTGTCTTATCCGGGAATTGCCTAGCGGCCCAATAATATATAGGAATCTCCCCTTGCTTAGACAAAAGTGGATCTTTATCAACGAACTCCTTGTTCAGTTTCTCCAAAACGTCATAGATCCTATTAGACGTTTCTCGATAAGGCCCCATGGGGTTTTCGTCAGTAGCGTGCTCAATACTCCAATCGTGAGCATCTTTAGCGAATTTATCCAGGTTCTTTGCCTTGGTATCAGAAAATCCCTTCAAATGCTCAAACATGAATATCTTTATAATAAGATTAAATTCCTGCATTCTACCTGTAGAAAATTTAATCTTCCGCATAAAGAAAGGATGGGCAGATAATTCTCTTACCAGTGTCGGGACCGGCCCTTGCATTGCATTTCTGCGCTCTGCACTATTAGCTGCCTCCCCCATATTTAGGCGAATAAACAACTCGGTAATTTTCTCCGTATCGTCCGTAACGACATCCATAACAGTTGGAGAAAAATTGTCTATCCTTCTCGAAACCTTAGGGTATCTAAGCCTTAAATCGCTGTAGAACAACCCCCCTAGATCCAAGGCAGGTTCATCATCGAACTTGAACGATGGGTTCAGAGGGAATTTATCTTCAAAAAAATCAAATATTGCGCCTAATCTTTGTTTCCCATCGATTATGGCGTACCCCTTCTTTTTTTCATTGAGCGAGGAATTTGTTCTCAGAAAATTTGAAATATAGAACTTAGGTATATCAAAATCATTCAGAATAGAGTCAATCAAATGCGCTCTTTTCCATTTACTCCATATTTCCCCTCTACGTTGGTAAGAGGGAGACATGTCAATACGTGAATCCAAGTGTTGTTCGTACCACCATTGGAGTGTCGTAGGCTGAAGCGGCTGTATTTTTAGCATAATCACACCCGAAAACCATGATAACGCTTAATCTCCATAGCCAACCCAGAAAGATCAGGGTAGGTTACAGAATCGGTGTACCCAAGCTTGAGCAACATCGCCAACATCTCGGCAATCTTCCCCGCTGGAATTATTATCTTTGTCAGAGAATCTTTTAAAAAATTACCGGCAACAAACTGCTGCTCCATAGATTCTACTCTTTGCCCAAAGATAGTAAAGACCCCGCGCTGAGCAAACATCCGAGCATTATTTGTAATACCGTATAGACATGCAGGATACTGCTGCAAACTTTTAATAGCGGCAGACCCGAACCCTCCACTTCTAAATGCCCTTGGCGCATATCCATCCAATGCATCCAAGTGCACAAGAGGCCCTGAGTTCCCATGACTCTGAGACTCCAAAGAAGTGCGATTCCATTTCACGGGGTCCAAAACCCACACTGCAGCATCTGCTTGATATACTCCATTGGTATCGATACTTGCTGAAGTCAAGGCAAAATACAGTGATATGAACGGATTTGGCGTCCAATCAAGCAACCTAGTTGGTATTCCATAGTGCTGCATGATGAAAAGTGTACGCATTCTTCCGTCTTCACTATCAGATGAGACTTTCTCTGAGTGGAGAATGCTACTTCTCTCAAAATCCTGAAGCATGGTTGCCTCAAGCTGCATTAGCCTTTCAATATTATTATTCTGTGGATGGCGAAATAATGATGGCGTCAGCGTATATTTAGCAGATCCAATACCTCGATACCAATTCCCTACTGCCGGGTGAGTATTTGCTTTTAATAGAATTTCAACAGATTTAGTGAATTCAGAAATGCTACTGCATACCTTTTCATTGGGCGCCTTTCTCCTTGTTGCCATCAGTCTCCTCCGATTTCAAAGACTCTTTAAGTATGAAGCCAGTTGCTGCGCAATAGCATGCCCCAAAACAGGAGGAACTGCATTGCCAATCTGCATGATGTTCGATGTAGCATCATGAGGAAATACAAAATCATCTGGGAACGTTTGCAACCTAGCTGACTCACGTATTGTTAGCCTTCTGTTAAGGCTGTAATGAAACTGCACACGGGACTTAGCATTTGCCCTGACCGTATAACCAGGCAAGTCTCTAGGACTTATCTCATCACCTTGCCCATTCCCATTTTTTGCCTTTGCCGCTTTAAAAAATTGATCCTGATTTGGGACTTCTTCAGATATATTAAGCAAATCCTCAATAGCCCATGACACAGATCTGTGATTATTTTCATGGCTTCTAGGCGGAATCATTGGATCTTTTTTTATATCTTTGCGCACAAATATTAGAATTACCCTAGATCTTGCCTGTGGAACGCCATAATCAGGAGCGTAAACTGGCCACATTAGCATTCTGTACCCAGCTAAAGCAAAAGATCTTTTTATAGTAGCAAGATCCCGACCTGAATTGATCTTTGGCAAGTGTGGCACGTTTTCAGCGACGACAATCTTAGGTTGCCAATACTTCGCATATCTAGACATTGCGCGAAAAAGACCGCCTCGCTCACCCTCAACACCAGCGCGAGGACCACATATTGAAAAATCTTGACAAGGAAATCCGCCTATCAAAACTTCTGCGCTTGGAAATTCTTCTGGTCTAGTTTTTGCAAGATCAACAC
Source organism: Delftia sp. UME58 (assembly GCF_014170385.1). NCBI lineage: Bacteria > Pseudomonadati > Pseudomonadota > Betaproteobacteria > Burkholderiales > Comamonadaceae > Delftia > Delftia sp. UME58. Next base: position 113,070 of record NZ_LZZV01000083.1, on the reverse strand, counting down.
TATGTAATATAGAATCCAAATTACTTTCGTATGTGATTTTGCATTTTTTATCTATCTCATAAGCGGCAAGAATATCAAATTCCGTGCGCTCATAATGAACCCCACGAAATTCGAAATCTCCTTTAAACCCCAAATCCAATCCACCGCAACCCGAAAAAAAAGAGACCACCTTTATAAGGCCAGCACCCTTTTCATGATGCCTTGTCTCAAAATCTTCGGAACCCGATTTATCGTTATACATAAATAATCCAATTAATCCCATGTACTTGAATAGCAGCCCTAGTCACTCCAAACAAGATTGCTGACTGGTAGGACATGAGAGTTAGCGTGATGGTACATGAGCTCACCAACATCAAAAAACTGTACAAATGCACAGTACTCCAATGTCTAAGGCTATCGTGGAGCACCAGCTTGTTTCGATGCCGAGCACAGTCTCGTAGCAACTACTGCCCGTTCGCGCGGAAGAGATTGTGTTTGTGCCCCATACCTCAGCTCGAGGAGAAGCTGGGCAGTGAGCCCTGCAGGCCCTGACGCTGGTCCTGCTACATTCCGCCTCCTGCGCCACACCCTCTTTCTCCCTGCCCTCCTCTTCTGTGGGCTCGCCCTAGCCGCGGCCCCGGCCACCTGAGCACGACTCAAACCTGAGCCGTGCTCAGGGCGCGAAAACTCAATGAAATCAAGGGGCTCAAGATTGAGCCGCGCTCAGTGGAACAGCGGAAGCGAAGGCTGGATCTCAGCCTCCAGGCGCTGGTGCTCCGACTCGAAGTGCGGGATATCGCGCTTGCGGTCGAGCATGAGCCGGGAGCCGAAGGATGCTCGGACCTTGGACTCCACCTCCTGTGCGATGAGGGCCTGCATCTGTTGCCATAGGCCAAGGGCCTGCTGGCTCAGGGCCGTGCGCATGCGGTAGAACTCCTCGACCACGCGTACCTTGCAATCCACCACGATGCCCGTGTTCTTCATCAAGGAGATCAGCAGGGTCGCTTGCTGCTCGTTGAGGAGCGCTATTTCCACCGGCCGGCCTCCCCGCTTTCCCACTCGGATTTCAAATCTGATTGGGCCGAAGCGCTCCAGGCTGGCCCTGTGCTTGCGCACCAGCTTGATGACGTCGGCACCAGGCTCTATCGAACGCCGCGATGGTGCGAGGAAGGGTCGGATTTCAGATCCCACCCTTTTGCAAGTTCCCGGGTTCAGTGGATCCACGGCAGTCGAGGCTGCGCCAGAGCCTCTAACACCGCGCGCTCCTCGGCGAACACCGGCTTTTCTTTGCGGCGCTCGTTCATGAGCTTGGAGCCAACCTGGCCCTTGATCTGGGACGGTAGTTCCCGGCGCTCCAAGTCGAAGAGGCGCTCTGCAATCGAACGCTCGGCGCGCGCGAGGCGCTCCGCCACCTGCTCAAAGGCGTTGATGAACCGGATGCGGATGATGCGTGACTCGTCTCCTGCGAAGCTCATGCCCAACTCGGATAAGCCCTTGGCGGTCATCTTGTACATGGGCTGCTCCTTGCCCTGCGCATTGAGGTACGAGGACGGCTGAAAATTCAGCCGTCCGTGCTCCGCGATCTCCGGATGCGTACTGCTGCGCATCTTGTCGATGGACTGGAGCACGTTCTTGTGCCGCTTGTTAAACGCCAGCGCCACAGCGCGCGAGTCGGTAATCAGGCCGCCGTGTTCGCGGGAGATGAAGGCGGTGAGGTCTTGAATTGCATCCATCGCTCAGCCCTCCACGCCCATGAGGCGCTTGATCTCGGGCACAGGCCAGGCCAGCCGGCCATTCACGCGCAGGGGCTTGATGGGGCCCTTGCCAGTGCAGGACCACCAGTTCAAGGTGCCAGGGCTGCGGTTCAGGTGGCGCGCGGCCTCGGCTGTTGGGAGTGCGCTGCGCATCTCCTGATTCAGCGGGGTTAGAGAAAGCTTGGCGGTCATGTTGACCTCGCAGGTTCGTTGAACATGACAAGGCATTCTTTGCATACGCCGCGCTTTGCCAAACCCTAGACGGGGGACGCCTGCTACAGTCCCGCCAACAGGAGGAGTTATGGGAGCTGTGAAGAGGTTGATGGTTGCCGCCGCGCTGGCCGCGCTCGGGACGCCTGCCCTGGCGGCGGACTACGCCACATGCTTGCTGGACAACCTGCCCGGGGTGAAGAACGGTCCTGCACACGCTGCGGCGCTAAACCTTTGCGGCTCGAAATACCCTGATCGCCTCTTTGATGTGCGCCGCGGCTCGGGCCGTGGTTTGCTGGGCCCGAAGTCTCCCGAGCAATGCACGCTGGACAAGGCGCGCGACACGTCCTGGCAGCCGGCGGCGGGGATGATCATGCGCGCGTGCGGCTGCCTGTACACGCCGAGCGCAGGCCCGACGGACATGTGCGAGCGGTATCCGCTGTCTGCCGAGATCCGCGCGCAGCACCCAGCCATCAAGACTGATGCTGATCTGCTGAAGCTGGAGACGCACTACAGGAAGATCTACGCCGCGCACCCGGATGCCGATGCGCTGTTTGCCCGGAAGGACTTCTGGGCCTGGGTGACGCAGGACAAGGGCCGGGAGAACGCGATCATCAAGGGCTCAACCGACACGGTGATCCGCACGATGAGCGAGTTCAAGAGCCTCCCATCACCAAGAACTATGACTTACGAGGAGGCCTACGGCCTCCCTCCGTCAGGCCCTGCCAAGTAAAGGCTATCCCATCCTCTCGAAGGCTTTTCCATTCCATCGGAGCTGCCCCGATGGCGTTGTGTAAACCTGCCCGGCCACCAAGCTTTCCTTGGCCGGAGGCTGTGCGCGCGCCCCTCCACCATCCACCTGCTGCACCTCGCCCGTTACGGCGTTGTGCCGGATGATGCTGCCCTGGGTTGTGGACCCGTCTGCATTCTTGATCGCGGGGGTGACCGTGACCTTCCAGGGCGACGGATCGGCATCGCCCCGGATTGCGCGCATCGACTGCTGAGCCTGCTGCTTCTGCTGAGGCGTTGCATTGGGATCGAGGAGCGCATCGCGCAGCTGTTCTTCCTGGAGCTGGGCCCGGGACTTGAAGCCGCGCGCTTCTGCCTCGCCCTGCAGGCGCTGCTGCTCGATGCCCACGCGCATGCCGGTGCGCCCGGTTTCCCCGGACTGCTGCATGGCTTCGCGCTGGAGCCCGCCAGCCTGCTGGATCTCCTCGCGCGCGAGGCCCGCGTTCTGGCGCATGGTTTCGGCGTCCAGACCTGGCTGGGCCTGGCGCAGCGCCGAGTCGGTCTGAAGGGCGGCCTGGTAGGCGGCCACGGCCGGCGGCGGGCCGGACTGAGCGCCACCGCCACGGAAGCGGGCCATGCCCGCCGAACTCCACTCGGGCCGGTTCATGATGCTGCTCGCGCCGGTCTCCAGGTTCTGGAGGTCTTTGCGGGCCTGCCAGTCGTTGCCGGAGTGGGCGAGGGTGGGCGTGCGGTAGCCAGGGAAGCCCAGGCGGGGCTGTTCTGGCTCGGTACGCTGGCCCGGGGTGAAGCCGCGCGCTGTCGATTGCGCGGCCAGGTTCTGAGCGGCCAGGTCGTTTTGCCGGGAGGGCAAGCCGCGCGGCTGGGTGCCGAGCGCCGCGCTCTGTGCGCTGTCGGCGAAGCTGTTGCCCTGGCGGAAGACGCCGGGCTGCACTTCCTGGGGGGCGGCCGAGCTGGGCGGGCCCATGGTGCTTCCAGCGGAAGGCGTGGCCTGCGGCGCTGGCGCACTGCCTGCAGGAGCTGTGGAAGGCGTGGAGATTGCACCTGCGGAAGCTGCGGAGGGCGTTGAAGCTGCAGCTGCGCCACCCCCGATGCCCGCGCCAACGGCAAGGCCGCGCGCTGCGGTCGAACCCGAGTTGATGGCACCGCTGATCGCCCCGCCCGTGCGCGTGATGGCACGGGCGCTACCACCCAGCGCGCCGGGCACGGCATTGGCCAGGTTCGACACATTGCGGCCCAGCTCTGTGTTCATGGGATTGGACTGGGAGCCGTCAGGAGCCGGAGCCTTGGGGTAGCCGTCCGTCGGGATCTGGTCTTCAGGCCGCCCGCCGTTCGCGAAGAACACCTTGGGCTTGAAGCCGCGCGGCACGAATGCCTCTTCAGGTGCCGGTGTGTGGGTGGCATCGACGGCGGCCTGCAGCGCGCCAGCCCCGCCCATGGCGTGCACGGTATCGGGTGGTAGAACGAACTCGCCCGGCTTGAACATGCCGGGGATGGAGTCGGGGGCTTGGTTCTGGGCCTGGGCCAACGCAGCCCGCTGACCGGGCGCAAAGCCGCGGGGCCCTGTGTATTCGGACGGTTGCTCCGTTGCGGAGGCTTTCCTGGGAGTGAATCCGCGCATTGCGAACCTTTCAGCACCTGCTAAGGCAGATGGATGACGTTGGTGTGTGGCTGGTCCTGCCGCGTGTCCCGGCGCAGGTCCGAGTCCGGGCGCCTGCCGAAGTAGCTTTCAAATACCGAGTACGACCGCTGCGACTTGCCTGGATCGAAGCCATCCGCATCGGGCTGCCCAAACGCGCGGTACAGAGCCCAATGCACGAGATAGGCGTGGTGGGCCTCATGGATCTCGGGCTTGTCGTAGCAATGGGTCAGCTGCTTGAGGGGCAGCCGATAGGCCTCGAGCCGCAGCATCCCGGCCTCGCGCGGCGTGGGCACCAGGCGAAGCCGCGTCTCGGTCTGGATGGCGAAGCGAGGCTCATCACAGCAGCGGTCACGCCAATAGGGATCCTTGCGATCCAGGTATTCCCGGGACACCACTGCCAACTCGCGACCTTCACTGGTCGATGCGCCGACAAATCGCAGATGGGCGATCTCGTAGACCTTGGGGTGCAACTGGTAGCTGGCCATGTCGGCCGCGACGGCAATCTCGCAGACAGCGGGCGTGGAGTCGTCCAGCAGCAGACGGCCGCGCACTGCAGCTTCCGACTGGGCTTCATTGAACCAGCCCACGACCTGGGTCTCGCCCCAAAGATACGGCTCTTCCACATCCTTGGCGTCGGATCGAAACAGGGCGATCAGGTCCTCAAGAGTCATGGCGCGCTGCCGTACTGATCAACCATGCCGCGAACCCGCTCCCGCATCTTGTCCAAGCCAAGGTTGCCCGGCAGATCCAGCTTGTAGGTCTGCTTGGTCCAGTCGCGCAGGGCCTGCTTGTCCATCTTCTCGATCTGCTGCAGCACGTTGAACCGGGCTTCCTCCTGCAGGCGCCGCTCCTCTTCAGCCTTCTGTGCCGCCTCCAGCAGCGCGGCGGTGTCGTCGGGCAGTTGAGCCGGCGCCTGCCCTGCTTCGGGAGCTTCGGGGACTGCGGCGGCTGTGGTCACGCCTTCAGCATCCGCCGCCCGGAAAATGTCCGAATGGCGCAGGAAGCGGGCCGCCAGCGCAAGGGGGACGGCGCGCGTCTGGCCTGGGTCGAAGGTCAGGCGCGAGCGGTAGATGCGGTCAATGAACGGCGTGTCATTGCCCGTATATGTGACGGCCTGTGTCTGTGCAACGGTCATGGTGATGTCCTCGGGTGCTGGATGAAAAGCGGCAGGGCCGCGGCCCCGCCCTTCACATCACGGGTGCTTACTGGTTGCCCATGCGCTCGCCGTGGACGATCACATCCAGGCGCGCGGCCTTGGCGTTGGCCGCGCCGGCGGTCGTGAGCACCAGATAGGCTTCCTTGGGGAGCTTCACGGGCGCTTTGGAACTGGTGGTGCGCAGGCGGCCGGTCGCGTTCAGCACCAGGCCAGCGCCGAAGTACTCTGGATCCTGGGGCACGGCGGTGTGGTCCACGCCGTCGATGTAGGTGAAGCCCAGCGAGCCCGTGACGGCCGCCGTCATGGCAGTGGACACGATGACCTGGGCATCCTCCAGCAGCATGCCGGCGGGGAGCTTCTCCAGCACCACCACATCGCCAGCAGCGATGGGGGCATTGGAATCAGCGCCGATGGCCGCGCCTGCAGCATTGGTCTGCAGCGTGGCACGCAAGGTGGTGAGGTTGCCGTAGGGAGTGAAGCCGCCGAACTGCAGCATGCCCAGGCCGGCCTTCTTGATGGTTGCCATGATGGCCTCCTTGAAGTTGGGGAAGTGACGAGGGGCTGGCCGCAGCCAGCCCCGGGGCATCAGCCGCGAGGCTTGATGATGGGCACGGCGGTATCGAGCACCGTCACACCGTGGTCGGTGAACTGCTTGGTGTCACCGTGGCTGACCGCAAAGCGGATCTTGGACATGCCCAGGATGGCGCCGATGGCGATTTCCATCTTGTCGTCGAAGTCGCCCGGGGCTTCCTTCCAGAAGAAGGGCACGCCGCTGTGGTCGGAGCGGCCGAAGGCCTGCCCCAGCGCCTGGCCGCCCAGCAGGATGGCGCGGTCCACTGCGTACTTGTCGGTGAACGATGCAGGCACCACCACCGACGACTCCTGCTCGCTGGTGTAGCTTGCGCAATAGCGCAGCTCGTCGCCAGCGTAGAAGCGGATCGCCTTGGGCATCTTGATGATCAGAATGCCGTTCCACAGACCTGCTTCACCCAGGAACAGAGGATGGTCCTTGGCCAGCCGTGCGCGCGCCATGGCGTTGCCCTGGAACGCGCGGAAGTTCGGGTCCGTGGCAAAGCCGCTGTACTGAGCCGGCGATGCCAGGAGCACGCGGATGGGGCTGTCGGTGGCGGCCAGGTCCTCATCGAACTCGACGGGCGGGGGCGGCAGCGGGATCTGGTCCATCCACGAGCGCACGGCATCCACCACATCCATGCTCAGCGTGTCCGAGCTGGCGATCACCAGCTCGCCCGCGTTGGCCTTGACTTCGCCCACGGCACCCGCACCGGCCACCAGGTGGCGATTGCGCGTCGGCGCCTTCACCCGGTTCACCATGATCTCGGAGAACTTGGGGTGCGATGCCAGAGGCACACGCCACTCGATCAGGTGGTCATTGAAGCCGCGCGCGCCGGCCAGGTGCACCAGCGTGGAGTGCTCGATGTAATCGTCCATCAGGCGCTGGGCCTTGGGACGGCCAAACTTGCGCAGGTCGTAGGGCGTACGGATGCGCGACATCTGGTCGCCCATGTCGATGGGAAATCGCGCCTGGTTCACGCGGAACCGCGCGTTCTCGTAGCTCATGCCCACGCCCTTGCCCTCGGCAAACTCGCTGCCCATGATGGGGTAGCTGCCAATGGGCTGGTCGAGTTGGAACTCGACCTCATCGCCCTTGCCCTTGCCCAGGTCCTCGGCACGCACGATGGGCATCGTGGGCTTGGTCTGGCGCTTGGTGCCGGCCACGGCATCCGCCTCGGTGGGCATCTTGCCGGTCAGGCGGTTGAGCGTGGTGCGGCGCTGCATGCAGGTGTGGAACACGCCCACGGCCTGCTGAATCATGGTCCCAGGGTGACCATAGGGAGTGCTGGTCTTGGTGTCGGACACGGTGGACCTCCTTTACATCTGTTTGTTCAGCCAGGCGGTGATCTGCTCGGGCGTCTTGCCCTCCATCGCGTAATGCAGATCCACGCCACTCAGTTCAGCCATCCGCTCATCCGGCGACAGACCATCCACGCGTCCGCCAGGAATACTGGAGAGACTCGAGGGCGGATCGGCCCGCACGGCTTCAGTGGCGGCCTTTGCTGCGGCTTTGGGGTCCGCAGCGGGTTGAGACGAGGGTTTCTCGGTCGCCGCCTTGTAGGCGTCGAACACCTCCACGATTTCAGCGGCCGTGCCGCCGGTCTTCGCGTCGAACAGGCCCCAATAGGCATTGCGGACCACGCTGGGCTGCGAGTCCACCCACGCCTTGAACTCAGCGCTCTCGACGATGGAATCCGCGTTGGGGTGCGCCGTATAGATGGCGTCCAAATGGGCGTCCGCTGCGGACTTGGACTGCTGCTCGCGCAGCGGCTGCAATTCCTTCTTCAGCTCCTCCTGCATTTCCGCGCGCAGCTCATTTCGAAGCTGCTCACGGGACTGCTGGTGAAGCTTGAGCAGCCCATCCCTCAGGCCGGCTTCGGAAAAGTCGCCGAACAGGTCCGCGTCCGCGCCCGCATCGATGGCCGCTTGCGCTTGGGCGGCCAGGTTGTCGGTCTTGGTCGGTGCCTGGCCGGCGTCCGCCCGCGCCTGGGCTTCAGCCTGCAGGACGGCCAGCTGCTGCTGGGCGCTATCTGCGGTGGCCACTGCCTCGTCGCGCTGCTTGCGGATCTTCAGCACCTCATCAAAGGGAATGGTGTGCTTGCCGTCCCGCGTCAGGACCACGGTGTTATCCGCGGTCTGCTGGCCCTCGGGAACAGCATTCGCACCATGGGTGCCATCCGCAGCAGGTGCAGCCTGCTGTTCGCTTGTGGTGCCGGCACCGGCGCCGCCCTTGTTGTCCGTCACAGGGGTGGTCGCGGGCGCGCCACCAGGTTCCGGCTTGGCGCCGGTATCGCCCGATTCCGCCATGGCCAATGCCTGGGCGGCCTGCTCCGGCGTCAGTGCGCCGTCGATGCTGCTGTAGAAACTCTCGTTTGATGTCGTCATGACTGGTCCGCCACATGTCGCCGTGGCCGCAAGGGGCCAGCAATCCGGTGCGGCACCTGGGCGCCGCGCCATCTGCTCTCAAATCCGCAGCGCCGAAGCGCCACGGTCATCGCCGCGACGGCATGCGCCACGGCTTGGATGCAGTGTCGAAAAGAGCGAGAAGAAAAACCAACCCTAGAGGGGGTAGAAAAGAAAAGCCGCCCGAAGGCGGCCTGGGCGCAGTGGAGGATCTCAGGTGGCGGATGGCAGGTTGTCGCCATCCGTGGCTGTCTCGATCCCCTGCATACCGCTCGCCGGCTCCTGGGGCACCGGCGGGAATCCCGGGCTGGTGTTCTCGCGCACCTGGTCAATGCCGCCGGCCACGCCCGGCCCGCCAGACTGCGGTGCTGGCCCCGCAGGCGCCGCGCCCGGCGCCGGGAAGTCAGGATCGTCGCCACCGGGATTGGGCTTTCGGTAGCCCGCGCCCTGCATGATGGCGTCGGCAATGGGCGCGATCAACGGGTTCATTGCCACCTGCGCCCCGCCCTGCATCGCGCTGAAGGCTGTCTGCACGCCGACCTGCACGGCCTCGCGCATCATCTTTTCGATCTGCGCATCGGTGAGGCGCTCCTTCATGCCCAGCTCGCGCGCTTTGAGGTCGTGGCCAGCCTTGACCAAAGCGGCCTGCACCTCCTGCTGGATGCGCTGCTCGACCTGCTCAGGAGACTCTTGGGCGGCGGCGGCCTTCAGAGCCTCCACCAGCTGCCGCTTGAACGGCACATCCATGAGGCTGGCCAGCATCGGCATGGTGACAGCCTGGAACTGCGGCGGCATGGACTTGACCACCTCGCTCATGGTGCTCAGTTGCTGCGCCCGGAATGTGCTGCTGCTGGGCACGTCCTCCAGGCCCACCAGAAGGCGAGTGCGCTGCAGGTCGTTGGACAGATAGGGGATGCCGGTCACCGGATCTTCCTCAGGCTTGTTGATGGTCACAGCCCGGTCTGCCGTGATGGCATCGCCCTCGATGATGATGGTCTGCTCATCCTGGCCCAGGTCCTGAACGATCATGCTCATCAGCAGCTCACCCACCATGGTGCGGCTGGTCTTGAAGTTGCCGATCATGTATGCCAGCGACTGGTTGGCCTGCTCCACCTGGGTCTGCTCCTGGACCCCACTGGTGGCCGTGCCGCGCCGCCCAGAGAATGCGCCAGCGGCAGCGGGGTTCACCCGCTCGATCGCGCGCCGGGCGTTCTCCAACTGCTCCAACTGCTGCGCCGTGGCCTGAAAGTCCCGCTCGACCTTGAACCGCGCGCCGTTTTGCTGCATGTGCGCGGCGTTCAGCACGATGTCGGCATCCGGGCGGCCAATGGTGCGCCGGAACTGGTCATCGGTCATGTCCACGGCGCCCTTGGTGCGCTCAGTCCGGAACGCACCCATGCCCCAGCGAAGCCGCGAGTTCCCGTTGTTCAACGTGTCCTGCATGTCCAGCAGGTTGCGGATGTAGCCATAGGGCACGTTGGTGCTGTCTTCCCTGAATCCCCAGAAAGGCACGTATGGGAAGTGGCGGTGGGCATAAGGCGTGGGCCCGTCGAACAGGACGTGTGGGCCCAGCCAGTAGCTGCGGCGGATCTTGGCCACTGTGGCGCGCATGGACTTCGCGGCCTTGTTGACCAGCGCATAGACATGGGCCGGGTTGTTCTCGTCGAACTCGACCACGCGCCCGTCCGGGCTCTTGAGCACCACCACGTCAGACCAGCGGCGATACCAAAGCTCGGTCATGCACACCTCCTTGCTGACCGGGTTGTACCAACGGTCCTCCATGGTGGTCCATTCACGCGCCACGTCCCAAGCCCGCGACAGGCCGGTGCTCGCGCCCGCGTCCATGGTGTCGTAGCCGTTCCACCAGTTGACGCCCGCGCGCCCGAACTGGCGAACCAGCTCCTTGTGCTCCGGGAAGACGCGCGCTATGCGTGACGGATGCATCCAGCGCTGGCGCCGCAGCCAACGCGCATCGCTGAGGTCGGGCTTGATGGAAGACCAGTCCCAATGGATCTCATTGCGGTGAATGGCCAGGCACTGGTATGGATAGCCAAAGGGATCATCGGATCGGCTGACCTCAGCCCACCCGATGCCCACGCCAATCTGCGGATAGAAGGCATCGCTGCAGGCGTCGTCCGCCTTGGCGTTGCGCTCGGCCTCATTCAGCTTGAAGTTGATGGCATCGGCCACATCCTGGCCGCCAGGCTGACCATTCGGGGTTACGCGCCAGTCCGTGCGCGTGGACTTCTCGTAGCCACGGATGCCTTCCAGGCTGCCCGCGATCAGGTTCTCGCGTACAACCGGGATGCCCTGGGACTTCATGTGCCGGATCAGTTCTGTCTCCAGCTGGTTGCCGTCGGCATAGTCCATCTCACGGTCGGCCGTGCGGCGCCAGGCCCTGGGCTGGGCATCGATCTCTTCGTGAATGGACCGGTACTCGGCCAGGGTGAGGGGCACATCGCCGTCGGGCGTGTCCACCGGGTCAATTTCTGCGTAGTTCTGGGCGGTGCTCATGGTGTCGTCCTCAGTAATAGACCGGGGCTGGCGCCTCTTGGTATTCGCCGATGGCGGCATTCGTCATCAGGTCCACTGCCTGGCCGATGTAGCGGAACATGTCCGCGCCGTGGCTGAACTCGTCATGCATGGGACCCATGGGCTCGTCCGTCTTCTGGTGGATGTCCCGCCGATACCGCCGCAGGCACTCGATCAGCCGCGCGGTCTTGATCTCATCGAAGTAGCAGCGGGGGAAGATCATTCGCGCGCCTTTGATGCCCTCCTCCACATTCATCGCGCTCAACACCACCACGCTTTGCCTGCCCATGGCCGTAAGCTGCTGCTGGGTGCTCTTGCCCGTCTGAAAGTTCTTGGTGCGGCCGTCATGCGGCAGGAAGTCGGTGCCCCAGCGGAACGGGCGCTTCTCGATCTGGGCCACATACCAATCCAGGGTCCGATGGCTGTCCTCGATGTAGTCGATGACACGCAGGTCCTGCGGCCCGCGCTGCACAAAGCCAATGGTCATGGCGTCATTCCAGCCCAGGTCCCAAATCGTGTGCACCGGCAAAGTCGGGTCGTACGGCACGGCGCAGATCCGCTTTTGCTCGTACAGGGCCTCGATCTCATGGCGGTAGATAGACCCCGCCGAGACGCGCCGTGGCTTCCCCTCCCAGATGTTGGGGTAGTCTTCGGGATTCGTGACCTTGAACTTGCGGCGCTCCTCATCGAGCACCGCCGGAAACCAGGGGTTGTCGCGCCAGTTGATCTGGCAGACCCAGGTGTCCGGGCTGGGCCTGTCGATGAACCGGACATAGGTCTCGTCCGTGTCCATGTCCGGGTTGAGGGTCATCCAGATCTCCGAGCCCTCCTTGCGGATGGTCGGGATCAGCACATCCCAGGACTTCTTGCTGACGCCGTGGGCTTCCTCCACCCACACCAGGTCCACCCCTTCAAAGGATTTGATCGAGGCCACGGTATGGCTCTGGAGACCCGTGAACAGGAACAGCGAGCCATTGGCGCCGCGGATCTCGGTGTCGAGCACCTCGAAGAAGGTCTCAAGGCCCATGCGGCCAATGGCGTCCTTCAGCAGACGATGCACCGAGTCCCGCATGGACTTCTGGATCTCGCGCGCGCACAGCACACGCAGCGGCCGATCAGCGGCCATAGCCAGCAACACCGACGCCACAGACCAGGACTTGGCGCCGCCCCGGCCGCCGTGCATCACCTTGTAGCGGCGAGGCAGCCAGATGTCCCGAAGCTTCTCGGGCAACTGCAGGAGCGCCTCATTCATCGCCATCCTCCTGGCGAACCGGCGGCTTCACGAACTCCACAGTGACACGAGGAGGAGCGCCATCGCCGCAGGGCCCTTGGCCAGGCCCCGTCTTGGGATCCATGCCGAATGCCTGCCGCTCCATGTCCACCAGGATGCGCAGGGACTCGGCCAAGGTCTTCATGGACTTGCCCCGCTCGGGCAGGCTGATGACCTTCATGTACAGGTCATTGAGCTTGTCCTGGCCGTTGTCATCGGGCTGGCGCATCAGATCGCCCAGCGCCTCCAGCAGCGCGACGTTCTCGGCACCGACCATCAGCTCCAATTCGTCCATCAGGGAGTTGGTGACCCGCCGTGCCCGATGAATGTCGCGGCGATGGGCCAGGCGGATGTCGGCGACGGCCTGGGCATTGGCATCAATGACGGCACGTTCGCGAAGCTTGGTATCCATGGATACCTGGCTGGATACCGCCTCCCTGGATACCAGGGCATCAGCCTTGGCCTGGATCTTCACACCCAGGTCACGCTCCCATCCATCACGCTTGGCGCGCTTGTTGATCGCACCATGGGTGATGCCGTTCTCGTCTCCGATCTGGCGGAGGGTCTTAATGCCGGCTCGGTAGTCCAGCTCGATGCGCTCCCAGTCGGCCGGGACGCTGGTCGCCACGCGGTTGGCAGGCAAGGCGCCGCCTGCGACCGATTTGGCCGCTGCAGACTTCTTGGGAGCAGGTTTCTTTTGAGGCTCGGACTTGCCGGCAGGACGTTGGACCATGGCCGGGAGTGTTTCGGCCATCCCTTTGCGTGTCGAACCCTAGACGGGGCAACCGAACCTCAACGAAGGCTCCACTCAAGAGTTAACTTTTCAAAAGGGGTTGCAACACCAAGCAATTTTTTGTTACAATGATGTTGGATCTATAGTCTAATTTGGCAAGACGTCGCCCCCAAAGGCGAAAATCCCGGTTCGATTCCGGGTAGATAAAGGGCATTTCTTTAGTGCCTTTTATCTACCGAGGAACACATGGAAGAGCAGCAGCGCATTGAAGTTTTTCGCGCACAAACGAAGAACGTCCAAGAATTGGAGCGGACTTGGAAGCAGGTCAATCGTCAATTAAACGCGCTGTTGTTAGGCAACAATAGAGTTGCTGTTGAAATAAACACAAAAATCCTTTCTCTTGTCTATTGCGCTTTCGCTGAGGCAATTTTCTCTAAAATCTTGCACACCCCAAAAGGTTTATCCCTCAGCGAGATTGATCAAGTCAAAGAGGTCGCGAGGTCTAGCGGTGTTAAGCAAGGATGGGTTAAATGCGTCGAGCTTGCTGTTAAAAGTGTTCAAGGGGCTAGAGGAAATCACGGGTCCAACGTTCGGCAGAGGCTTGCGCGTCTAATTGATCAGTTCATACTTGATCCTAGTCAATTGAGGAATAAACTCGCGCACGGGCAATGGTGTATTGCTTTAAATCGCAACAATGATGCAGTAAATGAACAACTGACATCAGAATTGAATTCCTTGAACGTAGTTGAGCTTTACCGAAAAATTTCGGCGCTTCAGTGCCTCGCGGCCATACTAGAAGACATCATAGAATCACCCAACAAAGCTCATCATCGTGACTACTGGGTTCATCTAGACAAAATAGAATCCGAGCAGCGGAAAATGGCAACGTGGACAATAGCTGGGAAAATTGCGCAACTCCAAGCAAAAGCGGCCCGCGCACCAGCAAAGCTGTGCATCTGCAGCGCCAAGTAAGAGAGAACGCGCGCGGAAGTGCGTCCGCGCAGTTCTTTTGAGCATCAGCTACGTAATTAAACGCATTACAAAGTAAACTGGCCACTGTATCCAGGATAAGGCTCCATGAGCAAGTCTGCCTGACGATGATCCTGGCTCTTTATGGCCTTCAGCGCCTTTACATATTTTTCCAAGGCACGGCGCTTCGCGGCCTCTTCCAGCAATTGGTCCTGCAGCTCCGTGACGCGTGTTAGCGCGGTGTGTTCCAATGCCACGCCCGCCAAGCCCTGACCAAGTCGCGCCGCCTCAGCCCGGACCAGGTGCAGTACATGGTCCCCAATTTCCACCATGGTCCTCCCATCGTTCAGATGAACGATGACCACATCCCGCGCTGGCCCGTGCTGGTGCACCGGGCGGTAGCACTGCTTCACGGCCGCAATCATCCCCTCGCCGCGCAGCACCTTGATGCGGTCGTCCACTGTGGTGAGGTTCAGCCCGGTCATCTTTTGGATGCGGTCGCGCGTCGGCTCTTCGCCGGCCTCATGCAACTGGCGGATCGCCTCGTAGACCTGCGTCAGTGTGGGCACGGCCTCGACCGCGCCAGTGTCCGGATTGCCGCCGGGCGTCTTGTGGATGGTGCTGGTGGTGGATTGGTTCATGCGGTTTCACTCCAGAGGGGCAGGCGTTGTGGCCATTGGCCTGATTCGAGGATGGTGTGGCGGGTGATGCGGCCCCATTCGAGGCCATAGGCGCGGTGCTGTTCGCGGCCGCCTTCCATGAGGCGGTACTGGTCGTATGCGACGTGGCAGCCCTCGATGTCGGGGCGCGTGCAGCACAGGGGGAAGCCTGTGCGGTCGTCGGTCTTCAGACCCATGCCCTTGCCGAGGTTCAGATGGGCGTGCTGGCTGTAGCCGCAGATGCCGCACCAGATGCACGGCAGCGCGGCGACGGCTCGGCGGTAGGCTTCGCATTCGAGGATCTCGGCCTTTGGCAGGACCAAGCCTGTACTGGCGGCGCCCATCACCACGATGCTGGTGCACGCCATGCCGGCCGTGGCGCGGGCACTGTCCATGGCCCGGGCCGCGCGCTGCGCCAGGCGCTCCTCTCGGTCTTGCGCTGGCGCGACGGCCGGCCGTCGGCCGAAGCCGCGGCTGGGCCAGATGCTCCGGTTCTGGATCATCGGATGTCGCCCTCCACATCCACCTGCACCAGGAAGCCGTGATCGCCCATCACGCACACGCGGATCGGACCGTACTGCTGCAGCATGCAGCAGCGGTTGTAGGCCCAGACGGAGAGGCGGTAGCGGCCGCGCGCGTCGGGCCCGTCAATGTGCTGCTCAACCGTGGCATCGCGCCACAGCGGTGGGTACTTCTGCTTTGGGCGCTCCTGGCCACGCATGCCGCGCCGGGGCAGATCTGGGCGGAAATCAAGCATGTGCACCACCCTCCCCTGCGCCGGCATCGAAGTCCTGCACCTCCATGCCCAGATCCAGGGCCAGGCCGTGCTCCACACGCGCGCCCTTGGAGCCGCGCCAGCCGGGCAGCATGTAGACCGCATCGCACTTGCACAGCTGTGGCAGCGCCAGGCGCATGTAGCCAGCCCAGCTCCCGCATGCTGGCGCGGGGTTCTCGGCCGGGTTTTCTACGTGGTGGCCCTGGGCGCGCAGGTATGCCGCCGCACGGTGGAAGGCCGGGTAGTTGAACTCGGGCAGCCCAGACATCGGGCCGGCGATGTAGATGCGCTTCATGGCCGAGCCCTCCGGAACGACCAAGCGATCATTGCGGCGTCGCGCTGGTGCTGATTGCTGCGGCCGGCCCAGCCGGTCAGACGGCTGAAGGTGGCCGCATCGATCTTTGCGCCGTGGGCGCCGCCGGCCTTCGCGCTGGGCGGCATGCCGTGGCAGGGGATGCCCAGCGCCGCACACAGGCCAACGATCAGCTTGCACCAAGCGTCGATCTCGCCGACGTTGCGTGCAATCTTCTTGCGGGCGCCGTCGCTGCCCTTGGCCGTCCAGGTGCGGCGCGCGGCACGGCTGTCCTCGAAGATCACCAGTGTGGGCCGGCGCTCCTGCAGCACCAGGGCGATCTGCGCTGGCTCGATCTCCTCCAGCGTCTGCAGCTGGCCATCCACGATCCAGGCCAGGCCCGTGTGCTTGCCCGGGTCCATGCCCAGCACCGTGATCGGGCCCTGGTGGCCAGCCGGCACCATCACGCGCGGGCCGGCGGGCGCCACGCGAGCGCCTGCAGCTGCTGTACCACCTGCTGCTCGATGTCCACAAACAGCCGGGACTCGTCCCTGTCCAGCTCCCTGGCCCTGGCCTTGACGAGGTGCGCCACGGCTGCCGCGCTGAGATTGTTTGGTTGTTGCTGCCATTGGTGTTCAGACGACGATGAATTCATGGGTGTCGCTGCCGCGGCTGTTGACCAGCAGCTCGCGCAGACGGCGTTCGGTCGCGCGGTGCGCGCGGATGAAGGTGCGGGCCGGGATCACCTCCAGCACCTGGCCGTAGGCCTCGCCGAACTCGACCAGGTGGCCCAGTTACACGGCGTTCAGGCGCATCTCCAGGCCGTTGCCGTGCTTGCGGCCCAGGTCCACGACAGCCGCAACAGCATCAGCAAACAGGCTCTGAGCCTCGGGCTCGGTGAAGACGCCCATGACCAGCAGCGTTTCGGAAAGGTTCGCGGCGTCGGCAAGGTCGCGCCAGTGCTGCACCGTCGGAGCGGCGTAGCCGACGGCATGCACGGCGGCAAGCACTGCAGAGGAAAGGGGCTCGCGCTTGCGCAGGTGCAGCGGCTGCCGCTCGCTGGCCGAAAGCTCCTGTGCCAGCGTGTAGGTGTAGGGCAGCGTCAGGTACTCCCGGGCCACGGAGGTGTGTATGTCGCTCATGCCTGGCTCCCCTGCTGGTGCTGTGCCACAGCGGCGGCAGTGCGGCGCTTGGCCTGGCCGAGGCGCATCCGGTCTGCACGGGCCTGGACTTGCGCGGGCGTGAAGCGCGAGGCCTTGAGCGCGAAGGCTTCACGCAGGGTGGCCAGCTGGGCCAGAACTTCGCGCTTCGGGCCGCTGGGCATGGACTCGGGCGCCGGCAGCGCCAGGGCGGCGCGCGGGGCCGGCAGCTGCAGCTGCTCGCGCAGGTCGTCCGTCAGGCCCTCCAGACCGCCCGGCAGCCGGCCTGCCGTGATAGCTTCCTGCACGGCGCGGCTGCGCGCTTCGGGGTCGTGGCCCAGGCTGACCTGCACCACAGGGCGGCGGCGCAGCGCGCGGGCCTCGCCCGTGATCCGGCCATAGGCCTCGATGAAGGCCTGCCGTGCCCCGAACTTGTCGCCAGCATCCAGCAGCGGCGCGGCCACTGCCCAGGCCTGGGCGATCTCGTCGGTCCACACCACTGTGGCCTGTTGGTCAGCACTGGTCAGCGCCAGGCCATAGGCTTCGGCTGGCAGCATGCGGCCCATGGCGTGGTCCACGTACTGCAGCACGGTGCCGGTCAGGATCGGGCCGCGATGCTCGGCGCGGATGCGGGCCAGGGCCAGGCGCAGCACAGGTTTGTCGATGTGGGTCAGGTCTTCCGCCAGCAGCAGTAGCGCAGTAGGCCGGACCTGCTGTCCGCTCAGCTCCATCGTGGCGCCCAGCTCCTCCAGCAGCCAGTCGGTGTCCAGGTCGTCACGCATTGCCGCCCTCCCCGTTGCCCCGACCGCCGCGCTGGCGCAGCAGCCGCTTGGCCTCCTCGATGGCGTCGAAGTTGGCGCTCGTCTTGTCCGCTGCCTGCGCAGCCGTGCCGGTCACCGCCTGTCCACGGGCCCACTGTGTGCGGAAGCTCTCGGCCTGGTTCACCAGCACGCCGACGCCGTGGGAGTTCTTCACCACGAATGCCTCGTTCACGCTGGCCACGTACCAAGCCGCCACCAGCGGTGCCTCCTCGAAGCCCAGGCGCTTGACCAGCGTCTTCACGTTGGCGTTCACCACCTGGTTGCGCACCGGCTTGACGCCATACCGCTGCTCGTACGCCAGGCTGTACGCTGCCCAGGTGAGCTTGCAGGCAGCCTGCAGGGCTGTCTCGCCGTCGTCTGGTTGGCCGCCAACCCCATCGCGGCCCGGCGGCGCAGCCGGCGGGGATGGTTCGTTGGCGGTTCCTTTACGGTTCCTATTACGGTTCAATGATGATTTGGGTGCGCCATTTGCACCCCCGGGGTGCGCCATCTGCGGGGGTTGAGGTGCGCCATTTGCACCCCCTGGTGCGCCTGCTGCGGGGGGTGGTGCGCCGTCTGCACCCGGTGCGCCATTTGCGGGGGGTGCGCCATTTGCACCCGGTGCGGCATCTGCACCCGTGCCTCGCTTACGCTTCGCGGGCGCTGCAGCCGGGTTGAAGTTGGCCGGCGTGATGGTGTAGCTGGTGCTCGAGTTGATGCGGTACTCACGGAACACCACGCCCACCGTCTGCAGCCAGGCGATGGCATCCTGCACCGCACGTTCGGACAGGCAGGTGCGCTTCGCAATCGTCGCAACGCCGGGCCAGCACACGCCGTCATCATTGGCCTGGTCAGCCAGGGAAATCAGCACAGCCTTCTGCGCCGGGGACATCGCCAGCGGCCAGCAGGCCGCCATGATCATCGTGCTCATTGCTGTGCGCCCCCCTGTGCCAGGCGGGCCTGGTGCTGGCCCCACAGGCCGGCAATCCACGTCACCCCCTTGCTGGTGAACTTGGCCTGGGTGAAAGCGTGGTCGCTGTGCTGGGCATGGCCAGCCTTCACCACGAAGCGGCCCGCGTCCATGTGCTGCGCCCGCGGCGTGAGCCGGCCACCCAGGTGGTACATCACCTCGTTGTCCAGCAGGAAGGCACGGAAGCGCTCCTCGTTCGCGCGCAGCAGTTTGCAGACCTGGCGGAAGCCCATGGCGCCGGTCTCGGCTGCGACGAAGCGATCCACGAACTCAGCCTTGGGCGCAGCCAGGGCCAGCGCCTCGGCCGTGCGCAGCTCGGATTCCTTGGCATCAGCCCAGGCGCGCGCGGCGGCCACAGGGTTGGAGAAGTCCGGCAGCGCCGGGGCAGCCTGGGCCTCCAGCTCCTGCCAGCGATCCACCAGCCGCGCGGTGAACTCGGGCGACAGCTGCGCCACCACGACATAGCTGTCGCGCTTGCACAGTTGGTAGACGCTCACGATCTGGCCGAGATGGTTCCGAACTTCCTGCAACGCAGGGAGTTGGATCACGCCGCGCGCGCCCAGGCGCTCGATGGAGGTCTTCACGTTGTCGTGGCGGGACTCCACCAGCGCGGCGATTTCTTCGCTGCTCATGGTCAGCACGGCGGCGGAAATTGCAGTGATCGCGTTCATCAGGCACGACCTCCGAATTCGAGGGCCGCGAATGGGCCTGTCAAGTTCGCACGGATGTCCATAGCATCAGCGTCATGCAAAGCCTTTTCAGCAACCATCACCGTGTAGGTCTTGCCGTGCACGATGAGATAGATGCCGTCGCGGTTGCATGCCGAGGCGTCCTGCTTGCGGGCTGCAGCGATGCGACGGAACAGTTCGGCTGTGCCCTCATCCAGCCATGTTTTCAGGCAGACGTTGAGCTTTCCGTTTGGACCAGCGATGCCACGGGCAAACATGGCCGTGCCCTCGGCAGCGTCCAGCTCTTCCTGGACGTGGGCCAGCACGCGCTCGGCCTGCTCGGGCTCCAGGCCGACCAGCGCCGCCTGGATAGCCTTCACGGCAGCCGCTTCAGCCCGGCTCAGCTTTTCGTGGGTGTCACGCATGCGGGACTACTCCTTGAGATAAATGGCGGCCGTGGGCACGTTCCTAGAATGGGTGTTCCACCAACCATCCATCCGAAAGGCCCAGGCCATGAACGAAAAAATCAACGATTCCGATGTGTTAGCTGCCGTGAACCTCATCGCCGCCCGCGTTCATCACGATGTGCGAGCGGGGAACTTGATGCAGTTGCCGGAGGAGGTTGCGAAGGCATATGCGGCGATCCAGCGCGCTCGCGTGCTGATTGCAGAGCAGCAGGCTCTCCAAGGCCCAGACGAGCACCGGTAAGACGGAAGTACTCGGCTGCGTACAAGCGCTCCAGCCGGCGGTTCTTGAGCCTCTGTGCTGCTGGCGGGACATCGGCGCCCCAGCGGTATGGCCTATGCATGGTCTTGATCCTTGGGAGGGGTGCCCGCCACCTCCCGGGGCAGAATGGAAGTTCCTACACAACCATTCCCGATAGGGGCGGACATGAAACAAGAACTGATCGGGCCCACAGCAACTCTTGCTGGAGCAATGCTCTCGAAGATCGAGTTGGAGTACAGCGACTTCACGCGGGGCATCGTTGCCAAGACGTTCGAAGACGCTTACTACGCACTGCTGGAAGGCATTCACCGCGTGGACACTGCAGAAGAAGCCCGGCGTGCGGGGCAGGTACAACACCCCGTCCAAGACGGAAGCTGACGGGCGCCGGCAACCTTCCCAGACGTGCGTCCTGCTGCGCTGCAGGGTTACAAAGAACGCCGCCCCTCGGCACCAACGCTTCCCCGAAAACCTATTGCTCGTCGGCTGGGCCTCGCCCAAGCGGCACGGCTCAGGCATGGCCCTGCTCCTGGGCGGCAGGCTGCGCAAGCTCGGGCCAGATGTCTTGCCAGTCGTTGGGACGAAGGTCTCGGCGTGAGACCGTCCCGCTGGACAGCGCTTCGATCCTGGGGCTAAGCGCCTTCGGAACCGGGCGCCGCCTCTTGATCCACTGGTTCACAGTGGGTGCAGATACCTGCAAGGCGCGAGCCAGGGCCGCTTGGCTGCCAACAAGATCGACAACCGCCTGCACCGCAAGTCCGGGGTGTGAGTACGTCATACCCCATGATAAGGCTCTGCCTAATTTTGATCAATAGGCATTGCCTACGCACCCTCACACATGGAACATTAGGCAATGCTTACTGGTGAAAAATTAGGCCAAGCCATCGCTGAAGCCATCGAACTGAAGGGCGTCTCCAAGAAGGAGGTGGCCGAGCACTTTGAGGTGAGGCCTCCATCCATCCAAGACTGGGTGAACCGTGGGACGATCAGCAAGGACAAGCTTCCAAAGCTCTGGAGCTACTTCGCAGACGTGGTCCAGCCATCGCACTGGGGGCTGCCCGATTACCCGCCAGGGACCACCGCCGAAACGTCCAAACACGGGGAGAACGTGATCCAGGTCATCGATGACACCCCGCCGCCTGGCTACGTTCGCCTCCAGCATCTCTCGGTCCGCCCGTCGATGGGCCCGGGCTCGCACATGGATGAGGCAGTGCAGATCGTCCGCCATCTCGATGTCTTGGAAAGCTGGGTACGCAAGAAGATCGGGACTGTCAACCCCGAGCGCATCAAGATCATGACGGGCAACGGCCACAGCATGAAACCAACAATTCAAGATGAAGACTTGGTGTTTGTGGATATGGGGCAGCGGACCATTGATGCACAGGGTATTTACGTCATCGATGTTTACAACCGTCTCTTGTTGAAGAAAGCCCTAATACTTTCTGACGGCACACTGGTCCTTCGCAGCGACAACATCGTGGACTATCCCGACGAAGAGCGAATTGATCTTCGTAAAGCATCTGAGTGCATCAACATCGCCGGCAAGGTGTTGGCCTGGTGGACTATGAAGCATTGAATCTAGATAACTAGCTTAAGACACATGAACACCACATGCCCTCTTTGCGACTCATCTGCTACATTTTGCAGGAACGGAAAATTTAAACTATACGCATGCCCAAAATGCACCACCTTCTACATTGACGAGTCTGCTGAGGATTGCCTCAGCGAACTTGTCGAGGTATTCAAGACGGAATTCCGAAGAAAGCTCTCTGATTTATCCAGTAGAAAGGTCGAAGGCACTCGTTTTGTCATCAGAGAAGCGCCCGCAGTTGACAAATCTCTCCCGCATATCGAAAACGTCACGCCTAGAATTAGTGCTTTGATTGAAGATGACTCAACCGACCTTGCCTGATAGCTCGTAAAGAGTTATGCATTTACTGGTTCCATCCCCCTCAGTAACAGCCATATTCAGCCCGGACGTATTCTGCTCGAATTGCTTGGTGCCAGATTTTGTTGCAGCGGCTATAGTCAGTACACCATCACCAAACCCTGTTGCGATCCCATTTGCGTAAACTCGGTACACACGTTGCGTTACAGCGTCTACCGCTACCCATATAGGTCGGCCATCGGCCCCATCTCCAACACTCAGAGTCCGCGGATCGATGGAGTTGATAAGAATCTCTGACCCCTCAGGGGCAGACTGCTCACTCTTGGTCATAGTCTTCCTTTGCCCGCCTTGAGCGGGCTTTTTCATGGCCGCCTGCTGGCGCGTAGCGAACCATGTAACAAATTACTGTGCACGCATACAGTCTTCATGCATACTGGAACTGTGTTTTTAACCAGCACCAAGGATGCACATGACCACTTCCGCCCTCACCTCGTTCCGAGTCACCCTTCAAGACTGCATCGGCATCGAGCACGACATCAAGGCCAAGGCCGAAGCCCGCTTCGCCAAGGTGATTGAACGAAGCTTCCCTAACCACGAGGCCATGACACGGGCCTACAAGCTCTTCAACGATGCGGCCGAGGGCGGCGTAATCGGGAAGGCCAACGAGCCAGTGGCGCTCTCCTGGCAGAAGGCCTATGAGGCAGCCCAGCAAGCCGGACTCCAAGGGATTGCCGTGGAGGAGGCCTACTTTGAAGTCCGTCTTCACTGAACGCATTGGCAGTGTATCGAAAAAATAAGGCAACGCCTATTGCAATAAATTAGGCATCGCCTTATCATCGCCTTCAACGTACCCAGCCACCGCACATGCGGGCCGGCCGGGAAGTTGGGCACCACGGCATCGACCGGGCAAGCCCCGGTCTTTCACAAGTTGCACGCCGATGTTGCTTGCCCCACCCGAGGGGCATTCGTCCGGCGCAATGGCGCTCCTGGGCATGGGCCAGGTCAGCGCGCCGCGTCTCCGCGCGGTTGCCAGTCCGTCAAAGCACGGTTCACGGCATAGGGAAGGAACTGCGGGCGGGATGCCCTGTAGAGAGTAGGCGGGAGGCTGTGAAGGGTGCGCGCCAGCGCATCTGGAGCCGACGGTGGAACACCGCCCTGGCATTCCGGTGACGAACGCAGTGAGATGACACCACGGAGCAAATAAACGGTGCGGCATGTTGATGCCGCGCAGCTGCTACCAGAGGCAGCACGCCCTCCCCGAGCGATCGGGGCGAAACAAAAGAGGCTTCTCGATGCGGGAGGCCTCTTTTGTTTCCACCACCAGGAGAGACGTATGAATCAACCTATCCCTGTCGCCAGCCTTGATGAGGCAGCCAATCTCTCGGTCGCCAGCGATGGCATAAACAAGATCGCCAGTGCAGTGGCCAGCGCTGGACTGGCCGAAAGCCAAGTGACACCAGCTTCGCCGGCCAGCTTCGAAGAACTCAACTTGCAGGAAGCAGCGGGCAATTTTGGAGACACCTACGAAGGCTCGGTATCGGGGCCTGGCCGGGTTTGGGTGCGCACAGAGCAAATCACATCGATCGCGCTGAGCGTGCTTCGCAAGCGGCCCGCAGACGAAATCGCCCTGCTCGGCGAGGACAAGCTTGTGGTCTACGAGCGGCGAACGCCGAAGCACTGCGTGTCGTCCGGGAGCGGCCTGCGCTTGGAGCTTGGCGATGGCGCCAGCGTTCTGATGACAAAGAATGCAGCCTACGAGCTGGCGCGCGTGTTGATCGCCTATGCGGCACCAGACAACCCTCGCAGCGATTGGCTGGTGCGCAAAGAGTCAGTCTAGGTCCAGGTTCATTTGCTCCGCCAGATCCTTGAGCATTCGTTGCCGCTTCTCTGTGGCGTGCTGAACCTTCGCTGCCGCAGTCGCCAGCTTCCCCTCAAGGGTCGAAACGTTCTGGTAATCGAAGTCCTCATCACTGTCCTGAGGAAGGCTGACCCTCAGGACTCTGCCTTCACCCGAAAGCGTCAGGGCGCCATAGCTCATGAAGGACATCAGATCTGGAGTGAGATCCTCGTCTACGTTGAATGCCAAATTCCTGGCGTCGATTGTCAGCTCACGATTCAGAGAAATGATTTTCACAGACGAATCCTCTCAGTTGAAGAGCTTCCATCGTAGCCTTTGAGTATTGCCTCAGGGCTCGCAGCTTCACCGCTCGCGGGCCTTTTCTGTTTTCGCCGCCACCACAGGAGAGACCACCGTGAACCACCAGCCCATTGGCCGCGTGCCAGCCCTGGCAGGATTGCCTGGCGCCGCATTGCTTGAACCCGCTCGACTTGGGCAACTCGCACAAGCGTTGAACCCACAGGCCACCAGCCCGACAGCAGCAGCCCTTTCCAAAGCCTCCGCACAAGCAGAGCAGCTGCGCGCCACGACGCAGCGGCTCATCAAGCGCATGGCCCCCATCATGCTTCCAGCCACGGCTCAGTCAGGATCTGCGGCTGGCCAAGGCATTGGCAACCAAGCACACAGCAGCGCGCCCCTGGTTTCGCAAATCGAAACGCTTGCACACAGCATCGAGCTGGTTCACGCAGAGCTGTTGCTGCTTGAACAACGCTTGGCACTGTGATACTGTTCAAATCCTCAGTTACTGTATATATTTACAGCATACGAAGGAGAGAAACATGCACTGCAAACCCGGTGATCTGGCCATCGTGGTCAACGACCACGAGTACCCCACGAACAACGGTGCGCTCATGCGCATCTGGAAGCCGGCCACTCCCGGTGAGTTCGAGATTCCAGCGGACTGGATCGGTTTACCGCTGTCAACGTTCCGGTTCGGCGACCGCACCATCGAGCCTGGCGCCCGAGCCATCGTTGTCTACCGCGACGCGGAACTGAGGCCGCTACGCGACACCGATGAAGATGACGAGACCATCGCCTGGGCGGGCCCAAGGCCTGCTATTCCGCAGGAGCAGCTGCTAGCAGAGCGCGGAACTGCAGCGCAAATCTCTCGACTACGGGCGAAGGTTGAGCAGGTCGACCGGTTCATAAGCGGAGACTGGAGCTTGGCCCTGGTCAGCGGCGAGCTCGGCTTCGAGGTTCGAGTCAAAGACGCCGTGATGCCGGTTGGTGGTGTCAAGTCAGGCGACAGCATCCTCCTGGAATACAGGAAAGGTGGACATCCTTTCCTCGGCCCCTTCACCAAGGTCTGCGTTGAACACGCATGAAACTGGGCCTCGGCATAGCGCCGGGGCCATCAAGAAAGAGCGCGGCACTGAAAAACTGCAACCGGGCGTGGATGAAGGCAATCCGAGATGCCGCCACCGACAGACTGTCCGCCGGGTGATCCGCTCTTTTTCTTGATGGCCAATCGTGACAGGCATTTGCCCGCCTGCAAGCAGTGAGAGTCTTGCCAAACCGTTTGAGGGAAAGCCGGGGCGAATACGGCGGCCATCTTCACTTCTGGCTGCGATACGATGCCCGCCATATCGATCACAACAAGAGAGGGCATCCAATGCTGAGACTCATCGTTTACGTGCTGCTCGCGGCGGCGGCGTGGAAGGCGTACACGTCGCATCAAGCCAAGACTGGTGGGCCGACCCCGGATCTGCTTCTCAATGAGCCGCGCCCTCGCGACATTGATGTCGGCAGCAGCACTTCAAGTGCTCCCAAATATTCCTGCGACGGTCGCATGCACTGCTCGCAGATGACCTCCTGTGAGGAGGCGAAGTTTTTCCTGCGCAACTGCCCCAACACAAAGATGGACGGTGATGGCGATGGCATTCCTTGCGAGCATCAACTCTGCAACTGATGCCAACGTTCTTTTACCTCCCGTACATGTTTTCGTGATCATGTCCGGGCCATACTGACTTCAACAGTTTCACGCCGAGCCTGGGTTCCTCCTCCCTCCCTCTCTAATTCCCAGGCACGCCTTTCAAGGCATCGGCACTTTCCACCAAGGCCCTGCAGCTTCACCAGTTGCAGGGCCTTTTTGTTTCGTGGGGTCGCCTTGTGCGGCATTTGGCCCGCCCTGCAGCAATGTGGGGCGGGCGCTTTTTTGGAATCCACCATGAGATCCAGATTCAACCGCCTGCGCGGCGAACGCGGCCGCGTCGCATATGAGCCGCAGACCTATGCGGACTGGCGCGAAGAAGAGCGCCTCATTGCCGAGCAGGAGGTCCAGCGCCTGCAGCGGCAAGCAGCAACCCCACCGAATCCGCCACCTGGCGGATTTGTCGTTTCAGGAGAGCCCAAATGCAACGAGTGATCCCCTCCGAACCCTTCAATCCCGACCCCGATGCGCGCTTCCTCCGCGAGGCCTCGCGCCCTGGCCCGGTGACCGAGCCGGGCCCGGCGCCCACGCCCGGCGGCTGGCTGCTGCTGCTGATCGTGGCCCTGCTCACGGTCCTGGTGCTCAGCGCCTGCGCGGATGCCGGCGCGGCTCAGGAACCCGTCGCCAGCGCAGCGGACGTGCAGCGAGCGCACAGCGCCGCCCAGGCCTGCCCGCCCGGCCATGCAGTCGTATGGACCGGCCCGCAATCAATGGAATGCCTGCGCGAACTGCTATGACCAAGCTTCTCGGATTTTTCCTCTGGTCGGCCATCTCGGCCGCCGGTCTCGCTGCTGCGGTCGCCATCTCCGGAGCACCCCTTTTCTGAACCTGGAGCACCAGCTCATGAGCCAATCCACAGACCCCATCGAAGGCGTGCGTGTCACCCACGAGATCACGTCCAACCACCACGCCCATGCCATGGCGCATGTGGCTGAGCCGATCATCGAAATCCTGAGCGCCTACGGCCAGCGCAACGGCAACACGTTTGCCCTGTACGGCGGCCTGTATGCCATGGGCTGCGCCCTGGCCAGCGTCGGCGCGAACCTGGAGCCTGGGGTGAATCTGCGTCAGCAGCTCGAACCGATGCTCGCCGGCTACCAGGCGATGCGCGAGTCCCAGCTCAAGGCACAGGCCCACTGATCGCAATGCCGAATCCCGAGAAGCTCAACCTCACGCAGATCTGCGCCAAGTTCTCGCCCTGGCTGCAGCTCAACGCGGCGAATCTGGCGGCCCTGGGCGTGCCTATCGAGAAGGTCCAAAGCGCGGTGCTGATGAATGCCCGCGACCTGCCACGCCTGGCGGACGCCCTGATCGACCAGCTCTACCAGAAGCGCGAGGAATTCCTGGCTGGGCCCGCGCCGCGCGCGCCAGCCATCCCTGTGCCCGCCATCCAGCACCTGCCGGCCGACGACACCGAAGGCGGCGCCCTGTAACCCACCGGCCCACGTTGGCCAACCGTTTGGAGAAGCCCCATGTCGCAAACACCGGCAGATCTCTACGCGCAAGAAATGATCATGCGTGCCAAGGCCAAGGCCAAGGCCACCGAGGCCGCCGCGCTGCGCCTCGAAGCAAAGGGCGAGAAGCGCGCCGTCGAAGCCTACAACCTGAGGGCACGCGCGAAAGCGCTTTCGGGCGAGGCGGCGCAGCTGCGCAACGAGGCCAAGCTCGTTCACAGGGAAGCCGTGAAGGGCATCGGGGTCCAGGCCGAGGAAATGGTGAAGCGCATGCCGCCCGAGTTCGGCGGCTGGGGGATTCTCAAGACCCGCGCCTATACCAAGCTGCTGGACCTGCTCGTGTCCCAGGCAAAGCGCGTGCAGCCCAACCTGGCCCTGGCCACCCAGGCCCACACCCTGCTGCTGGGCCACGCGGCCTGGACCGATGCAGAAGCCAACCGCCTGGGCTGCTTGCCCAAGCATCCCAAATCCCTGGCCTGAAACACCATGCTCACAAATCTGATCATTTACCGAATCGCCGAGTCCTGGGCTCCTGACCTGCAGGCTGTCGAGGCCGCGCTGGCCAAGTCACCGTTTGCCGAGTGCGGCCCCACGCAGGAGCGCAGTGCTGGCTGGGTGCCGCCGCGCGGCGAGCCCCATGGCCCGCTGGCCGAGTCCGTGGCCAACCAGTGGGTGATGCGCTTCATGACCGAGGCCAAGATGCTCCCGGCCAGCGTGCTTGCGCGCAAGGTGGAGGAGAAATGCGAAGCCATCGAGATTTCCGAACTCCGCAAGCCTGGCCGCAAGGAAAAGAAGGAGCTCAAAGACGAGGCCAAGCTGGACCTGCTGCCCATGGCCTTCACCAAGCAGGGCGCCATGTGGGTCTGGCTGGACCCGCAGGCCCGCACCTTGGTGCTGGACACGGGCAGCCAGGCGCGCGCCGACGAGGTGGTCAGCTCGCTGGTGGAGGGCCTCACAGGCTTTGCGCTGGCCCTGGTCGATACGCAGACCAGCGCCCAGGCCGCCATGGCGCACTGGCTGACCACGCAGGAAAGCCCGGCCGGCTTTTCGATTGACCGCGAATGCGAGCTCAAGGCCGCCGACGAATCCAAGGCCGTGGTGCGCTACGGCCGCCACCCACTAGACATCGCAGAAGTGCAGCAGCACATCGAGCATGGGAAGCTACCCACCCGCGTTGCCATGACCTGGGACGGCCGCGTGAGCTTCGTGCTGACCCAAGGCCTGCAGCTGCGCAAGGTTGCGATGCTCGATGTCGTGACCGAGTCCA
This sequence comes from Delftia sp. UME58, assembly GCF_014170385.1. Classification (NCBI taxonomy): domain Bacteria; kingdom Pseudomonadati; phylum Pseudomonadota; class Betaproteobacteria; order Burkholderiales; family Comamonadaceae; genus Delftia; species Delftia sp. UME58. The sequence goes on along the minus strand of NZ_LZZV01000083.1, from coordinate 84,640 downwards.
AGGATGGCGATGGCGGTTTCGATGCCGATGTGGCGATCACCACGGGCGAGCTGTCCAAACTCATCCCCGACCTGATTGAGGCCCTGGGTGGTGAGGGTCGCACTGGCCTCGGGCATGGACTGCCGGCCTCGCTGACCACAACAGGCCCGGCCTGTGCCCCTCCAGATCTGAAGCCAGGCGATGTGCCGTTCTGACATGGCCACCGCCTCCGAAAAGGTCTGCACGACCTGCGGCGAGCCCTGGCCCGCCGACGTGGGCTTCTTTCGCGCCCTGGTCAAAAGCCCCGACGGGCTGGCAGACCAGTGCAACGCCTGCGTTTGTGACAAGTACCGCCGCTATCGCATCCGCAATCCCTCCCGCCCGCGCGCCACCGACATGCTCGCCAGCATCTGGATGCGGCCGGCGGCCCCAGCCTCAACTGCATGAACCAAGACACCGAACACCAGCCCACGCGCGCCGAGCGCGATCTTCCGGCCGCGCGCCGCGCCGCAGAACGTGCCCGCGCCCTGTGGTGGGATGAGCAAAAGCCTACCCATTGCTTCGGCTGCGGCGCCGAGCTGCCCGAAGACCACCACCGCGGCGATGCCCTGCCCTGCGGCCACTGATCACCCATCCCAGAAAGGAAAAATCCGAAATGTCCGAATACAAGACCCTGCTGGCCCAGCGGGCCGAACTCGACGCCCAGATCGCCCAGGCCCAGGCCGAAGCCAAGGCACAAGCCGTCGCCCAGGCCCGCGCGCTGATCGCAGAGCACGGCCTGACCGCTGCCGATGTCTTCCCCCAGGGCAAGTCCAAGGGCAGCGTGGGCGCCCCGAAGTACCGCGACCCCGCCACTGGCGTGACCTGGACCGGCCGGGGCAAGCCTCCGAACTGGATCAACGGGAAGGACCGGGAAAGTTTCCTGATCATTTCCTGAGGGTATGAGCACAAGGCGCGAGAAGTACTCCCTCCCGAGGCTTTTCGCTGCCCTGATGCGCTTCTACATATAGGTAATTGTTGTTACCCAAACGGTTTTACTCAGCAAATCAGAGTAGTGTGAAAAAGTTGGTCATTTTCGGTCAACGCGCACAGGACCGGAGGTCCACATGAAATTCAAAGACACAAAGGATTCATTAAACCGTCGCCATAAATCCTCTCTTCCAGATGTTGATAGTCATGCTGTATCTAACGATGACTATTTCCGCATGCCTGACCCGCCACGCAAAAAAATGCGCAGCGACTGGGACACGGAATCGCTGATAGATCTGGATGCTGGTGTACAGCAGGAAACACCTCCGCCCTACCTTAATGGGCGATGATTGGAGTTCAATATGCTTTCGCAACCTCGCACCCCTTGGGAAGTCTTCTGGGATTCTGTCAAGAGTATCTTTTCTCCAGGCGTCCAGATAGAAGCGATTGATAGCAAAAAGAAGAGTGATTCTTTATCTAGAGAGGATCGGAGGATTTATGAAGAAGAAAAGCAAATAAATCGAGATGCCTAATTAAGCAAATAGAAAAAATTCGTTAGCCAAATCAAAGCCACTAAATAGTGGCTTTTTTTCGAGGAATGAGTACAGCGCATGGGCGCTGTACTGATACCTCCCCTCCCCCGAAGCCGCCCGGCCCTGCCGCGAGCGGCTTTTTTTTGGCCCAAAGGAACCCCATGCAAGCTGTTGACCTCTTCGCCGGAGCTGGCGGATTCAGCACTGGCGCTGCGCTGGCCGGTGTGCCCGTCATCTGGGCTGCCAACCACTGGCCACTGGCCGTCCAGTACCACGCCGCGAACCACCCCGACGCACAGCACCTGTGCCAGGACCTGCACCAGGCTGATTGGAGCCGCGTCCCCGCGCACGACCTGCTGCTCGCCTCTCCCTGCTGCCAGGGACACAGCAAAGCCCGGGGAAAAGCCAGCGGCAATCCTCAACACGACGCCAGCCGCAGCACCGCCTGGGCCGTGGTCAGCGCAGCTGAGTTCCACCGACCGCGCGCCGTCGTGGTGGAGAACGTGCCCGAGTTCTTGGACTGGTCCCTGTATCCCGCCTGGCGCACGGCCATGGAGGCACTGGGCTACACGCTGTCGCCACACATCGTGGACGCCGCCGACCACGGCGTGCCCCAGCACCGCGTGCGCATGTTCATCGTGGCCACGCGCAGCCGCGCGCCACTGGTACTGGCCCTGCCGAAGCGCGAGCACATGCCGGCCAGCAGCTTCCTGGACTTCGAGGCAGGGAGATGGAGCCCGATCCACAAGCCAGGCCGCTCCTGCGCGACCCTGGCGCGCGTGGCCGCTGGCCGTGCCGCACACGGCGACCGCTTCCTGGCGCCCTACTACGGCAGCGGCTCGGGCACCACTGGCCGCAGCCTGCATCGCCCGCTCGGCACCGTGACGACAAAGGCCCGCTGGGCGCTGATCAACGGTGACCGTATGCGCATGCTGACCGTCCCAGAAAACTGCGCGGCCATGGGCTTCCCCAAGGACTACCAGCTGCCAGCGCAGACCCACCAAGCCATCCACCTGCTCGGCAACGCCGTGTGCCCGCCCGTCGCCCGCGACGTGATCAGCGCACTGGCCGCCCAGCTCTGACCGCCCCATGACCCCAACCCCACCCCCGACCTGTCCGCTGCTGCAGCGCGCAGGCCACGTCATCAACACCACTGCAGCGCATTGGCAGCTGCTCAACAAGGAAGCCTCATGACAGCAATCACGACAGCCGCGCGCCTGTTGCGCGTAGCGGCGGACGAACTCAAGAACGCCCACACCCTCGGCGGCGACTGGGGCAATGAGCACGAAGCCCTGGACGCCTACAACGAGCACATGGCCACGGCCACAACGCTGGAGCACATGGCACGCCAGTGCCTGCAGCAGATCGAGGAGCCGTCCGGGGCAGCTCCTGCCGCAGTGGCGCCCCTACCCGCAGTGTTCGAACAAATCGCCCAGAGCTGGGACGGCTGCATGTACGACGCTCCTGGCGAGACGCTGGACATCGGCGCCGACATTCGCGCCGCCGCCAAGCGCCTGCTGGCCGAGCATCCTGCCGCTGTGGCGCCCCAGGGCGAGTACCCGCAGTTGCCCGAAGGGGTGATGTTCATCGAGCAGATCGGTGGGGAGGTCATCGGCCGGCCAACAGACTATGGATTCAAGCACGGTCGTGGGATTGTGCATGGCGCCGAACTCTTCACATCTGAGCAGTTGCAGGCCTACTTCGACCTGGGTCGCCAGCATCCCGCAGCGCCCGCCCTGGAAGCGCCTGCAGCCCCGGCGCAGGACATGGAGAGCGAGCAATGCCGCTGCGAGCCGTCCGATTGGTCGCCCCCTGCCGGGTATGACGGCGATGGTTCCGTGGCAGCCATGGCTCGCGCCGCGCTTGCTGCGGCGCCCCAGACCCCAGCGCTGGAAGCGCCGGAGAGCCACACGCAAGCACTCCGCGCCATTGCAGACTGGCCGGTGACGGACATGCTCATGAACATGGATGCGGCGAACATGCGAGGCATAGCGCAGCGCGCGCTGGCAGCAGCGCCCCAGGCACCTGCTGCGCCCTGGAAGGACCACCAGACCGCGCGCCTGGTCAACGACCTGCGCGACTGCGCGATCAAGTACCACGGCGCCGGGCAACTGCGCGAGCGTATCGCACACATCGTTGTGCCACTGTGCGATCAGCTCAAGGGCGCTCTGGCAGCACCTGCTGCGCCTGCAGTGGATGCCACCAGCGACACTGCCCTGCTGGATGCCATGCAGCGGCACCGCATCGCGCTCGTGCCCGAGTTCGAGGGTCCATGGGACGCTGAGATCTTCAACGATGAAGCGGAGGCGCCCCTCATCGCCAGCGGCAACACCCCGCGTGAAGCACTGCACGCGGCTCTCGCAGCCCAGGCCAAGGAAGGCGGCGAAGCATGAGCACGCTCGAAATCAAGGTGGGCCGCACCTATCGCGGCAAGCGCCCTGGCAACTCTCACGGCCTGGTGAATGACCGCACGGTCAAATGGATTTGCCGGCTTGATCAGGTGGTGCAGTACGACGGGCCCACAGTGAGGATCGGAGCGCACTTCCCAAAGGTCAAGATCGCAGACTTCCTGAAATGGGCGGAGCGCGACGTGACCGACGAACTGCCCGCAGGTGAGTACGCGGCATGGCCTGTGCCTCCCATCGCAGCCCAGGCAGCAGCCAAGGGGGAGCACGATGCAGCCGATTGACCACCGCATATCTCCGAAGCTGCAGCACGTCCCGCTGCATCCGGCGCGCGCCAGCACGCCGAAGGAAGGCCTGTTCCTGGCGCTGTGGCAGCAGTTCGCAGAGCAGCGCCCCGAGGAGCTGCGCTACATCCTCGGCGGCCGGACGAACGGACCAATCCGGCAGCGCGCGGCCAGCGTGGCGGCATCGTTCATGGTGTTCATGGGCTGCAACGGTGGCGGCGGCTTCACCTATGCGGCCGAGCGGATGGCGGCATCGGGCGCCTTCTCCTGCGCCGAGGACGCATACCTTGCAGCCTGGGCCATCGAGAACAAGCGCGTGCGCGGCGTCAACAACGGCCTGCGGACTGCCGAGTTCATGCTGGCCCGCGAGTACCCCATCCGCAGGGAACAGCCATGCCGCACGGACTGGCCCAAGGTGCCGGACGTGACCCAGGAAGACATGGATGTGTTGGAAGCCATGGTGGCCTGGTGGTCCAGCCCTGCTGCGCAGTGCATGCGCGAGGCCGTCGAGGCCCAGGCCAAGGCCCGCCACGCCGAGGACAACCTGCTGCGCCCCCCCTGGGCACAAGGAGCAGTCCGATGCGTAAGCGCGTCCTGGCACTGAGCATCGCCGCCATGTTTGGCGGCATCTACATCCCCCGGCCGCTGGTCATCAGCGTGCCGGTGTCGCGCCCCACTGGGCACAAGGAGAGCTGACACATGAACACAAACACTGGGATCCTCGTGCACCCCGAGGATGTCTACCAAACCGACCCGGATGACACGTCCGCACGCGCAACTGTCTTTGACTGCGATGGTGAGAGCGTTGGCTGGCTGATGCGCGGCTACAGCGAGGAGCAGTTGCGCGACATCGTGCGGTTCGCGAATGGCTTTTTTGCCGTAGGCCTACGCATCGGGCGCGCTGAAGCTCAAGAACGCATGCGTGCTGCCTTGGGCCTGGACGCCCAGGCGCAGCAGAAAGGACAGACCCCGTGACCACAGCACCAACACCCGACCTACGCGCTCTGTCCAACGCTGTCAAGGCATGGGCCTGCTGCAACGAGGCATGGCCGCACGCCGAGCACTTCGACGTGGCCGTAGTCGGCGGCATCACCGATGGCGAGCAATATCCCGTCGCGCAGATCGACGCCGACACCTACGGCACAGACGGCGAATCGCTCAAGCTGGCCCAGTTCTACGCTGCGGCGAACCCAGGCGCCGTGCTGGCACTGCTGGACCGCATCGATGCGCTGCAGGCCGAGAACGAGCGCCTGCTCGCCCAGGTCCACAAGCTGGAGATGGACGCCCTGGACCTGGCCAGCGAGAACAGCATCCTCAAGCGTGCTGAAGAGGCAGGGCTGGAGGCGCGCAAGCCGCTGCCGCTGAGCGATGAGCAGATCGACGACCTGCATGGCAAGCAAGAAGCACAAGGAATGGCGCGACAAGCGCGCGCCACACCGCGACGAACCAATCACCTGGCCAGCACCCGCTGGCCTTTTTTATTGAGGACGCCAGATGATCGACGCGAAAACCGCTGCGGGCATGCTGGGAATCAGCGACCGCACCGTATATGAACTCGCAAAATCCGGCCGCCTGCATTGCTATCGATTTGGCACTGCAGTGCGATTCGAAGAATCTGATATTGAGGAATATAAAAAATCATGCCGATCCGTTTCGACTCCCGCAACCAGCGTTGGCGCTTTGAGTTCGACCAGGTTATTGCGGGCCAGCGGCAGCGGGCTAGCCGCCTACTTCCAAAAGGCTACACGAAAGCCGAAGCCCAACGATTCGACCTCGAAGAAACGAAGCGACTCCACTCCGTTGCGACTGGTGTCAGCAAGCCCGAGCCACTGATCGAGGATGCGGTGCTGCTCTACCTGAAGCACCACGCGCCGGCACTTAAAAGTCATGCCAATATCGTCCGTGAATTGAAGGCGTGTTTCAGTGCATATGCAGGCAAGCCATTTTCCGCACTGCCTGCAATTGCGCTGACATACAAGCCGGTGGACGAAAATAAACAGCCAATGGCGGCGGCGACCATTCGAAATCGGCTTTCGTATTTGCGAGCTGCATGCCGGTACGCGTGGAAACACCACGGCCTGGGCGACACAAATCCCGCCGAGCGCATCAGCATGCCGAAGGTGCGCAACGAGCGGCATGTCTACCTGGGGCGCAAGGAGTTCCTGGAGATTTGCCGCCGCATTCCGCCTGGCGGAGCGCGTGCTGCGATCCGCATCGCCTTCTACAGCGGCATGCGGGCGGCTGAGGTGGGTTTGGCCAGCGTGCCAGCGGGAGCCGATGTGTTCGAGCTGGCGGCCGAGGACACCAAGAACGGCATGCCCCGGGCCGTACCGATCCATCCACGCATCGCCCACATCGTGCGCAACCCGGCGTTGTGGCCCGTGCGCCCCACGAAGTGGACGGTGAGCAAGGCGTTCAAGGCTGGCGCGCGAGCTGCAGGCTACAGCCACGCCCGGCTGCATGACCTGCGGCACAGCACCGCCAGCGAGATGATCAACGCGGGCGTGGACCTGTACACCGTGGGCGGAGTGCTGGGGCACAAGTCGGCAGTGAGCACGAAGCGGTACAGCCATCTGGCAACGAAGACGCTGAAAAGTGCTGTTGCGTTGGTTGGCAAAAAAACCCGCACAACGGCCAAGAAAAAAGCGGCCTGAACGCCGCTATTGCTACATCTTCGATAGCAAAGAAAAAAGGCCCCGTATTGCTACGGGGCCTTGTGTTCTTTGGTGGGTCCTGCGAGATTCGAACTCGCGACCAACGGATTAAAAGTCCGCTGCTCTACCGACTGAGCTAAAGACCCGAACCACGCTTTGCATGCATCAGATGCTGCTCAGCGAAGACATAGATTCTAGCACCAAATTTTACGCCTCAATTCTTGATGCGGCTCAGTTGATCGATGACCCAACCTGCGGCGCACTGGCCGAAGGTGGCGGTGACGGCCACTACCGAGCCGTAGCCGTGGCAGTTGAGCGTGCCGTCGCCTTCGATGGCGCAGGAGGCGTCAGGCGGTGCCACGGCTTCGCGGCTGAAGACGCAGGCGATGCCGATGCGCTTGCCCTCCTTGGGCGCGCCGTGCTCGCGGCGCAGGCGGTAGCGCAGTTGGGCCAGCAGTGGGTCGTGCGTGGTGGCGCAGAGGTCGTCGATATCGACCTTGTGAGCCAGGCGCTTGCCGCCGGCGGCACCCACGCAGATGAAGCATTGCCGCGTGGCGCGCGCATGGGCGGCCATGGCGGTCTTGGCCTTGACCTGGTCGCAGGCGTCGACGACGGCATCGGCGTCGGGGGGCAACAGGCGCAGCCAGTTGTCCGGATCAACGAAGTCGTCGATGCAGTGCACGCGGCAGGCCGGATTGATCTGGGCGATGCGCTCGCGCATGGCTTCGATCTTGGCCTGGCCCACGGTGGTGGAAAGCGCGTGAATCTGGCGGTTGACGTTGGACTCGGCAACATGGTCCATATCGATCAGAGTGAGTTCGCCCACGCCGCTGCGCGCCAGCGCCTCGGCGGTCCAGGAGCCCACGCCGCCGATGCCCACCACGACGACGTGCGCGGCGCGGATGCGCGCGGCGCCCGGCACGCCATACAGGCGCTCCAGGCCGCCGAAGCGGCGCTGCAGGTCGGCATCAGAAAAAACAGCGCCTGCTTCAGGCGCTGTCTTGTCTTCTTCCGGGAGGGATGAAGAGACCGTGTCGTTCATCACTTGAGGCTGGCGAGACGGTTCTTGGCCGCAGCCGTGGCTTCGGCGTTGGGATAGGCCTTGATGAGGTCTTCCAGCGTCTTGCGCGCGGCCTTGGTGTCCTTCATCTCGATCTGGCAGTTGGCGATGGACAGGGCCGCCTCCGGCGCCCGGCCGTGCATGGGGGCTGCCGCCAGCAGGGCACGGAAGTTGGTGATCGCATCCTTGTAGTTGCGATTGGCGTACTGCGCATTGCCCAGCCAAAAGCGTGCCGAGGGCACATAGCCGCTCTTGGGCCACTGGTTCAGAAAGGACGAGAAGGCGGTGCCGGCTTCGGCGAAGCTGCCCGCGCGGAACTGCGCCAGCGCCGCTTCGTAGTCGCGCTTTTCTGCGGGGTCGGCCGCGAATTCCTGGCCGTCCACCGTCACCGTGACGGGCTCGAACTGGCGCAGGCGCTCGTCCACGCCCTTGGCGATGTCGCGCTGGCCGCGCTGCAGTTCGGCCACATCGCGCAGCAGCTGCTCGTTCTGGCCGCGCAGCTTGGCTTGCTCGGACTTGAGCTGCTCGATCTGCGACTGCAGTTCGAGCAGGCCACGGCGCGTTTGCGAGCTTTCCTCGGTCATGCGCTGCTGCGACTGCTGCATGCTGTCGACGCGCTGGCGCATTTCCAGGATGGCGCGGCGCGCCTCGTCATCGCCGAACAGTGCGGCATGGCCGCTGGCGGCGTAGCCGGCCATCAGGCCGGCCGCCAGCAGCGTGCGCAGCGCGGTGCGATGCAGGATCGGGGAGCGCTGCATGTTCATCAACGGTAGGACAGTTCAGCGCGGCGGTTTTGCGCGTAGGCGTCTTCGGAATGGCCTTCGGAGGCAGGCTTTTCCTTGCCGTAGCTCACGGCTTCCATTTGCGCATCGCTGACGCCCAGCAGGCCCAGCGAGCGGCGCACGGCTTCGGCGCGCTTTTGGCCCAGGGCCAGGTTGTATTCGCGGCCGCCGCGCTCGTCGGTGTGGCCTTCGATCTGCACCTTGCGTGCAGACGATGCCTTCAGGAAGCGTGCATGGGCTTCGATCTGGGGCTGGGCGTCGGCCTTGACGACGTAGCTGTCGAAGTCGAAGTAGACGATGCGGCTGACGCCCTGGGGACCTGCCTTGTCGGCGGCCGAGCCGGTCAGGTCCACGCCCGAGATGCCGCTTTGCGAGGTGCTGCCGGTGCCGGCACCGCTGCCCTGGCCCGTGCTGGTGGCGCCCGCGTCGGTGACCGGGGTTTCGTCAAGCTTGACGCCCGAGCTGCAACCTGCCATGAGTGCGGTGACTGCAAGTGCCAGGGAAAGTCGTTTGATGGTGATCATGAAAAATCTCCGTATGTCCGGGTGGACTTCGTGCTGAGTTGACTGGTTGACTGAAGAGAAATCGGGGAAGCCGGCTGTCACTGGCGCTGGAACGGACCCCAGTCGGGCTCGCGGATGTCTCCGCCCTGCCCTGCCAGCCGCGCCTTGATCTTTCCGTCCAGCGTGGTGGTCATCAGGGATTCGCGGCCCTGCTGCAGGGTGGCGTAGACGATCAGTCGGCTGTTGGGGGCGAAGCTGGGGCTTTCGTCGGCCGTGGTGTCGGTAATGGCATTCACTGTGCCGGTGCCCAGGTCCATGACGTGGAGCTTGAAGCCGCCGCCCACGCGCGAGACGTAGGCGAGCCACTTTCCATCGGGGCTGACGCTGGGCGAGATGTTGTAGTTGCCGGTGAAGGTGACGCGCTCCGCGCTGCCGCCCGAGGCCGGCACCTTGTAGATCTGCGGGGCGCCGCCACGGTCGCTGACGAAGTAGATGGAGCGGCCATCGCTGGAGAAGTTCGGCTCGGTGTCGATGCCGCTGCTTTGCATCAGGCGGCGCGGCTCGCCGCCCTGGGCACTGATCAGGTACAGCTGCGAGCCGCCGTCGCGGCTGAGCGTGACGGCCAGGGAGTTGCCATCGGGCGACCAGGCCGGTGCGCTGTTGGAGCCCCGGAAGTTGGCAACCAGGCGACGGCGGCCACTGGCCACATCGTGCACATAGACCACGGGCTTGCGCGACTCGAAGGACACGTAGGCCAGTTGGGTTCCAGTGGGCGACCAGGCAGGCGAGATGATGGGTTCGGGGCTGGACAGGGCCGACTGGGCGTTCTCGCCATCGGCATCGGCCACCCACAGGCGGTAGTTGCTGCCCGCCTTGGTCACGTAGGCGATGCGCGTGGAGAACACGCCCTTCTCGCCCGTGAGTTTCTCGTAGATGTAGTCGGAGATGCGGTGGGCCACCAGGCGCAGGTCGCCCGTGGTGACGGCAAAGCCCTGGCCGCCCAGGTCCTGGCCCTTGACCACGTCCCAGAGGCGAAAGCGCACGTCGTAGCGGCCATCGGCCAGGCGCGTGATGCTGCCCACGGCCAGGGAATCGGCGCTTTTCTGGCGCCACATGGCGACGTCGGGGCGCGAGGTTTCATCGAGCTGCACGCCGGCCGTGTCCACGGCGCGGAACTGACCGCTGCGCTCCAGGTCGGCCTGGATGATGGCCGAGATCTTCTGGGGCGCCTGCCCTTCTCCCTTGAATGCTGCAATGGCGATGGGCAACTGGGTCAGGCCTACGCCCGTCACTTCGACGCGGAACTGGGCCAGCGCGGGAATTGCGGGGGTTGAGGCGAGAGCGGCCAGCAGGGTTCGGCGCGAAGTGCGCGGCACGGCCGCCAGGGAGGAGGGAGAAAGGAGTCGGTCAATAGTCATTGGCATTCATCAATATCTACGGGAAGACCCCGGTACTTGCACAGGTGCGAATGTTACACACACTGGATGCGTCACGATGTAAGAACGTGCACTGTAGGGTCTGTCGGCCCAGGCTTTCTCGATCACCGGCAGCCGCATCAGTTCCCCATGAGGCTGCCCCAGGCAAGCCCGCCGTAAAATCCGCGCTTCATGCAAGCACCATCCTCACCGCCGCCGGCCCCTGCGCCGTCCGCCGCACCGGCGGCCCATGATCTCGCCAGCACCCTGACCCTGTCGCAGCGCCTCAAGCGCCTGTCACCCTACTTTGGTGGCCAGCGCCTGGCCTGGACGCTGGCCGTGGCTGCCACGCTGGTGGGCGCGGTCACCGAGCCATTGATACCCGCCTTGCTGCAGCCGCTGCTGGACAGCGGCTTCACCGACGGCACGCTGCCGCTGTGGTCGGTGCCGCTGGCCATCATCGGCGTGTTCCTGGTGCGGGGCCTGTCGCAGTTCGTGGGCCAGTACGCGCTGGCGCGCATTGCCAACGAGGGCATGCTGGCGCTGCGCAGGCGCCTGTTCGAGCGGCTGCTGGCGGCCGATATGGCGCTGTTCTCGCGCCAGTCTGCCTCATCGCTGTCCAATACCGTGGTCTATGAGGTGCAGACAGGCTCCACGCTGCTGGTGCAGGCCATGCTGGGTATCTCGCGCGACGGTTTCACGCTGGTGGCGCTGCTGGGCTACCTGCTGTATCTGAACTGGCAGCTGACGCTGGTGGTGGCGGCCGTGGTGCCTGGCGTGGCCTGGATCATGAAGACGCTGTCGCGCCGCCTGTACCGCATCACCAAGATCAGCCAGGAGGCCACCGATTCCCTGGCCTATGTGGTGGAAGAGAACGTTCTGGCCCATCGCATGGTGCGCCTGCATGGAGCGCAACAAGGCCAGCAAAAGCGCTTTGGCGGCCTGAGCGGGCAACTGCGCAAGCTGGCGATCAAGGCCACCATCGCCTCGGCGGCCATGACGCCGCTGACCCAATTGCTGGCCGCCGCGGCCCTGTCGGCCGTGATCTGCATCGCGCTGTGGCAAAGCCGGGGCACGGGCGCCGCCGCGGCCAATGTGCAGGATGTGACGGTGGGCAGCTTTGCGGCCTTCATCACTGCCATGCTGATGCTGATTGCCCCCATCCGCCGCCTGGCCGATGTGGCCAACCCCATCACGCGTGGCGTGGCGGCACTGGAGCGTGGCCTGCATCTGCTGGAGGGCTCGGGCGATGAGACCGGCGGCACGCAAGTGCCCGGCAAGGCGCGCGGCGAGATCGAGTTGCGCGACGTGTCCGTGCAGTTTGGCGAGGACAAGGCACCCGCCCTGAGCCATGTGGACCTGCGCGTGCGCCCGGGCGAGGTGGTGGCCCTGGTCGGCCCCTCCGGCGCGGGCAAGACCACGCTGGTGAACCTGCTGCCACGCTTTTTGCAGCCCACGGGCGGCCAGCTGCTGCTGGACGGCACGCCCCTGCCCGAATGGGATCTGGCCGCGCTGCGCCAGCAGTTCGCCATGGTCAGCCAGGATGTGGTGATGTTCAACGACACCATTGCCGCCAACGTGGCGCTGGGCGGGGTGGAAGACGAGGCCCAGCTGTGGGCCGCGCTGGATGCCGCCAATCTGGGCACCCATGTGCGCGGCCTGTCCAACGGCCTGCAGACGGTGGTGGGCCACAACGCCAGCCAGCTGTCGGGGGGCCAGCGCCAGCGGCTGGCGATTGCACGGGCGCTGTACAAGGATGCGCCCATCCTGATCCTGGACGAGGCCACCTCGGCCCTGGACAACGAATCCGAGCGCCTGGTGCAGGAGGCGCTGACGCGGCTGATGCAGGGCCGCACGACCCTGGTCATCGCCCACCGGCTCTCGACCATCGAGCATGCCGACCGCGTGGTGGTGATGGAGCGCGGCCGCATTGCTGAGCAGGGCACGCATGCCGAGCTGCTGGCGCGGGACGGCCTGTACGCCCGATTGAGCAGGAACCACACGCCCTGAGGGGGACAGCAGCGACACCGGCGGTGCCACCCGCCTGGCTTGCTGCTACCAGCTTCCGCGCGAAGGCTGGGTCTTGCGTTCGGCCTTGATGGCCTTGGTGAGTTTGTCGACCATGTACTGGCGGTCCACCTGCCTGGCGAAGTCGGCGGCCGTGAAGCCCCGCTGGTTGCGCAGGACGACGTCGGCACCCTCCGTGATGAGCAGGTCCACCACGGCTTCGCTGCTGTATTGGGCGGCAAGCATCAGCGGGGTGGTGCCGTTGGGCGATTCGGCATCGATGTAGGCGCTTTTGTCCAGCAGCAGCTTGACGATGTCCAGCGTCTTGGGCAGGTCGGCGGAGGTGGCATAGTGCAGCGGCGTCCAGCCGGGGCGGTTGACATCGGCGCCCCGGCGTATGAGTTCCTTGGCCAGGTCCAGGTGGCCTTTGATGCAGGCCATCATCAGCGGCGTTTCGCCCTGCTGGGAGGCCTCGTTGACCTTGATGCCCGGGGATTTGAGCAGCACGTCGAACACGCCCAGTGAGCCCTGGTGCAAGGCGGCCACCAGGCCCGGGCGGCCGCGCGTGTCGCGGGTGTTGGGGTCGAAGCCGCGAAAGATCAGGTTGACCATGGCGCGCTCGTTGTCGCTGATGATGGCGCGCACGTAGTCGTCGTACTGGCTGGCATGCGCCAGCCCGCCGCTGGCTGCGGCCAGGGCCACCACGGCCTGGCCGGCCTGGGCCAGCCAGTGGCGACGGTCCACGCCCACGCGGCCACTGGCCGCAGCATTCAGTCGCATGCGACAACCCCCTTGAACAGCTGGTCGAAGTTGGCACTGGTCAGGGCCGCCACGTCCTCCACGGACATGCCGCGCACCTGCGCAATCTGCTGTGCCACGTAAGGCACGTAGGACGGATTGTTGGTCTTGCCGCGATAGGGAACGGGCGCCAGGTAGGGGCTGTCGGTCTCGATCAGCAGGCGGTCGGCCGGCACGAAGGCGGCCACGTCGCGCAGGTGCTGGGCGTTCTTGAAGGTGACGATGCCCGACATGGAGATGTAGTAGCCCAGGTCCAGCGCCGCACGCGCGACCTCCATGGTCTCGGTGAAGCAGTGGAACACGCCGCCGGCCTGGCCTGCCGAGCCGTCCTCGCCTTCTTCGCGCAGGATGGCCAGCGTGTCATCAGAGGCGCTGCGCGTGTGGATGACCAGGGGCTTTTGCGTCTGGCGCGCCGCGCGGATGTGCACGCGAAAGCGCTCGCGCTGCCATTCCAGGTCGGCAATGGTGCGCCCGCCCTTGCGGTCTTCCATGCCGTAGTAGTCCAGTCCCGTTTCACCGATAGCCACCACGCGCGCCAGGGCGGCGCGCTCGACCAGGTCGGCCACGCTGGGCTCGGTCATGTGTTCCGTATCGGGGTGCACGCCCACCGTGGCCCAGAAATTGTCGTGGTCCAGCGCCAGCTGGTGCACATCGCCGAATTCCTCCATCGTGGTGCAGATGCACAGCGCACGCGTGACGCGCGCGGCCGCCATGGCCTCGCGGATCTCGGGCAGGCGGCTTTGCAGCTCGGGGAAATTCAGATGGCAGTGGGAATCGGTAAACATGGAATCTCGTGGTTCAGAAACAGGCATGCCGACCGGAGAGCATTTCCTCCGTGTCGGCATGCGGGCAGAGGCAGGCGCAGGACTCAGACCGTCTGCGTGGCCTTGTCCGAGGCCAGAGCCGAGCCCAGGATGTTCTCGATCTTGGCCTTGAGCTCGGCGGACTTCTCGTCCTTGGGGAACTGTATGCCTATGCCCTGCGTGCGGTTGCCCGAGGCGCGCGCGGGCGTGATCCACGCCACGCGGCCGGCCACGGGATAGCGCTGGGGCTCGTCGGGCAGGGTCAGCAGCACGTAGACATCATCGCCAAGACGGTACTCACGCTGCGTGGGCACGAAAACGCCCCCTTCGGCGAACATGGGAATGTAGGCGGCGTACAGCGCGGCCTTTTCCTTGATCGCCAGTTGCATCACGCTGGGACGGGGTGTGGTGGGTGCGGTGCTCATGGGTGGTTTGCAGACATTGGTTCGGTGAGCGGCCGGCGCGATAGGCACCGGGCCCAGGGCAGTAGGTTAACAGGCCGGGCTTTCATGTGGCGAAAAGCACCCAGCCGCGCTACTGCACTGTCGCCACGCCCCGCTCCCCGCGCCTCATCCCCGGCGCTGGCGGGCGGGCTGGCCGGACATGAGCACGCGCCGGGCCTCGGCGGCCAGGGCCTCGGTCATGAGCCCGGCGTTGAAGGGGTGGTCCGCCGTGCGCGCGGCCTGGGCCAGGGCGCGTGACCATTCGGCCAGCAGGCCCATGTCCAGCGGCCGCGACGGCAGGTCGGCCGGCGTGAAGTAGCGTGGCGCGGCGCCTGCGGCCAGGGCCATCAGGTCGTGGCAGATCTTCTGCAAGGCCTCCACGGCATGGGGCGGAGCATGGGCGGCCAGGGCCGCCACATCGCCCTTGGCCAGCGCGCGCGGCAGCTGGGACCATGCGGCCATGTCCTTGCCGCCGCCGCTGTGCGCCAATGCCAGCGCGTCGCCGGGGCGCCCGCCTGAGGCGCGCAGCGCAACGGCGGCCGCTTCCGGGGCCACGCCCTGCTCCTGCAGCCAGGCCAGGGCCTCTTGCTGATCGGGCCAGGCCATGGTGTGGGTCAGGCAACGGCTGCGGATGGTGGGCAGCAGCTGGTGGGCCGCCTCGCTGGCCAGCACGAAGCGGGCATCGCCCGGCGGCTCCTCCAGCGTCTTGAGCAGCGCATTGGCCGTGATGGCGTTCATCTGCTCGGCCGGATAGACCAGCACGGCCTTGCCGCGCCCGCGCGCGCTGGTGCGCTGGCAGAACTCCACGGCGTCGCGCATGGCCTCGACACGGATTTCCTTGCTGGGCTTGCGCTTCTTGTCGTCGATATCGGCCTGGGCCTTCTCGGGCAGCGGCCAGCCCAGCGCCATCATCTGCACCTCGGGCATGAGCACGCACAGGTCGGCATGGGCGCGCACGTCGATGGCGTGGCAGCTGCCGCAGTGGCCGCAGGCCCCCTGGGGCGACGGCGATTCGCACAGCCAGGCGCGCACCAGCGACAGCGACAATGCGTACTGGCCCAGGCCGGAAGGCCCCTGCAGCAGCCAGGCGTGGCCGCGCTGGGCCAGCAGGCGCGTGCGTTGCCCGGCGATCCAGGCGGTGTCGGTCTCGGCCGGTTGTGGCAGAGCCTCGCTCATGCGGCACCTGCCTGTCCGCCGACCATGATGGCCAGCCAGCCCCGGCGCACCATGACCTGGGTGATCTGCTGCCAGACCGCATGCCGGCTGGCGTTGGAGTCGATGCGCGCAAAGCGCTGGGGCGCGGCGGCAGCGCGCGCCGCATAGCCCTGGGCCACGCGTGCGAAAAAGCTGCCGGGCTCGGACTCGAATCGATCCGGCACGCGGGCCGAGGCCAGGCGCTCGGCGGCCACCTCGGCGGGCAGGTCGAACCAGAGCGTCAGGTGGGGCTCGCGCAGCAGATCGGGCTGGGGGGCGGTGCCCGTCTGCACCATGCGCTCCAGCGTCGCCAGCGGCTGCAGGTCGAAGCCACGGCCCGCGCCCTGGTAGGCAAAGGTGGCATCGGTGAAGCGGTCGCAGAGCACGACTTCGCCGCGCGCAAGCGCGGGCTCGATCACCTGCACAAGGTGGTCGCGTCGCGCGGCAAAGGCGATCAGGGCCTCGGTCAGCGGGTCCATGGGGTCGTGCAGCATCAGCGCGCGCAGCTTTTCGGCCAGCGGCGTGCCGCCGGGCTCGCGGGTGAGCGTCACCGTGCGGCCCTGGTCACGGAAAGCCTGGGCCAGCGACGCGATGTGCGAGGACTTGCCGGCGCCATCGATGCCTTCGAAGCTGATGAACAGGCCGGCGGGAATTGCAGTGGTCATATGGAAAGAGAGGATACGCAAGCGCTGCGCAGAGCGCAGCAGCCCTGGGGAATATCTCAGGGCTTTTGCTCAGGGCTTTTGCTGGCCACGCTGGTAGCGGTTCACGGCGCGGTTGTGCTCGTCCAGCGAGGCACTGAAATGGCTGGAGCCGTCGCCACGCGCCACAAAGTACAGCGCCTTGGTCTGTCCGGGCTGCACGGCGGCCATGAGGGCGGCCTTGCCGGGCATGGCAATAGGCGTGGGCGGCAGGCCCGCGCGGGTGTAGGTGTTCCAGGGCGTGTCGGTCTGCAGGTCGCGGCGGCGCAGGTTGCCGTCGAATTTCTCGCCCAGGCCGTAGATCACGGTGGGATCGGTCTGCAGCAGCATGCCGATGCGCAGGCGGTTGCTGAAGACACCGGCGATCTGTGCGCGGTCGGCCGCGCGGCCGGTTTCCTTCTCGACGATGCTGGCCAGGATCAGCGCTTCGTCGGGCGTCTTGAGCGGCGTGTCGGCCGAGCGCAGCGCCCAGACATCGGCCAGGCGCCGGTCCATGGCATGCAGGGCGCGGCGCAGCACGGCCAGGTCGGAGCTGCCCTTGGCATAGGTATAGGTATCGGGGAAGAAGCGGCCCTCGGGCGCCACTCCCGCGCGGCCCAGGGCCTGCATGAGGGCAGCGTCGTCCATGCCTGCGCTTTCCTGGCGCAGGAATTCCTCGCGGGCCAGGGCCGCGCGCACCTGGCGCCAGTTCCAGCCTTCCACCAGGGTCAGTGCCTTGAGCGATTCCTCGCCGCGCGCGAGTTTTTGCAGCAGCACATAGGGTGTCAGGCCCGTGGTCAGCTCGTAGTTGCCGGCCTTGATCTGCCGGTCCTGCCCCGAGACGCGGAACCAGGCGTACAGCAGCCGCGCATCGGTCTGCACGCCGGCCTTGACCACTTCGCGGGCCACGCCACGCGGCGTGGTGCCGGGTTCGACCTCCAGCTCCAGCGTAGGCTGGGCCAGCGGCAGCGGCTGGTTCAGCCACCACCAGCCGGCACCGGCCAGCACGGCGGCCAGCACCAGCAGCATCATCAAAGCGCGAAAGATAAAGCGCACAACCTCGGTCCAAGCAAGCAATAGAGCGGCTGATCATAATTCAGCCATGACCCAGCCTTTACTGAACGGCATTGCTTCCGTTTCCCATCTCGGCGTGATACGCGCCCTCGGCGAAGACGCCGCCCAGTTCCTGCATGGACAGCTGACCAACGACTTCGCGCTGCTGGATCTGCAGCATGCGCGTCTGGCGGCGTTCTGCACGGCCAAGGGCCGCATGCTGGCCAGCTTCATCGGCTTCAAGCGCAGCAAGGACGAGATCCTGCTGCTGTGCGACCGCAGCCTGCTGGCGCCCACGCTCAAGCGCCTGTCCATGTTCGTGCTGCGCGCCAAGTGCAAGCTCAGCGACGCCACGGCCGAATTCACGCTGCACGGGCTGGCTGGCGATGCCGCCGCGCAGGCCCAGGGCCCGGCAGCCGTGCCCTGGACCAAGACCGATGACGGCGACGCCAGCCTGATCGCCCTGTACCCGGCCGCCGGCCAGCCGCGCGCCCTGCGCGTGGCGCCCGTGGGCGCGCCCCTGCCCGAAGGCCCTGCACTCAGCGAGGCAGACTGGCTCTGGAGCGAAGTCGCCAGCGGCATTGCCACGCTGTCGGCGCCTGTGGTGGATGCCTTCGTGCCGCAGATGCTCAACTACGAATCGGTGGAAGGCGTGAACTTCAAGAAGGGCTGCTACCCGGGCCAGGAGGTGGTGGCCCGCAGCCAGTTCCGGGGCACGCTCAAGCGCCGTGCCTACATCGCCCATGCCCAGCAGCCGCTGGCAGTTGGCATGGAAGTCTTCACGCCCGAGGATCTGGAGCAGGCCACCGGGACCGTGGTCCAGGCCGCCCCGGCACCCGATGGCAGCTGGGATGCCATCATCTCCATGCAGACCAGCTCGGCCGACAAGCCCCTGCTGGCCCACGCCGCACTGGGCGAAGGCCAGCGCGCCGATGCCGCACAGGCCGTGGCGCTGCAGCTCAAGCCCCTGCCCTACGCGCTACGCGAGGACATTTGAGATTTGAGCCTTGCACCGCCTGAGCTGCCTGCAGCTCAGGCGGTGAGCACTTTCCTCATGGTGATGTGGGGAATGCCGGCCTCTTCATAGGGCTCGCCCTCCGGCGTGAAGCCCGCGCGCCGGTAGAACGACTCGGCATGGCGCTGCGCGTGCAGCACGACTTCGCGGTCGCCGCGCTGGCGCGAGGATTCGACCAGGCTGTCCAGCACGATGCGGCCCCAGCGGCCGCCGCGCACGCTGCGGTCCACGGCCATGCGGCCGATCCTGCCCGCGCCGGGGCTGTCGCTGACCAGCCGGCCGGTGGCGATCGGCTGGCCCAGGCCGTTGTAGACCACGGCGTGGCGGGCCACGGGGTCGAACTCGTCGATCTCGATCTCGCGCGGCACGCCCTGCTCGTGCACGAAAACGGCCAGGCGCAGGCGCTCGGCGTCGCGGCCCAGGTCGTTCCAGCTGCCCGACTCCACGCGCACCACGCTCTGGCCAGCCTCGTAGGCCGTGAGCACGTCACGCAGCGGCTGCGGCACGGGCAGCGGCTGGCGCGTGGCGGCGTCGGCGAACACATAGACCAGTTCCACCGTATTGAGCAGCTCCATGCCGCGGAAGATGCCGGCCTCGAACAGCAGCGAGGTATTGCCCTGCCTGGCGCAGCGTATGCCCACGTGCAGCACGTCGCCCAGAGTGGCCGATGCGTGGTAGGTGGTGGTGGCCTTCTTGACGAACAACTCGCCGCCCAGGGCCGCGAAGGACGATTCATAGGGCAGGCCCAGCTGGCGCCAGTAGTCGGTGACGGCCACGTCGGCATACATCAGGTAGTGGGCGTTGAAGACGATCTTCTGGGCGTCCACTTCGGACCAGCGCACTTCGATGCGTTGCAGCGTGCGGAAATCTTGGCGTTGCATGGGTGTGTTTCTCTCCTGTTGTCTTGGTGTGTCTTTGTGTGTTTTGGTGCGTCTTGGCCTTCAGGCCGCGAAGGCGTCGCTCAAGGCGCGCGCCATATCGGCATGTGCATGGCGCGCTTCGGCAATGGCGCGGCCCATCTTGACGAATTCATGGGTCACGCCCCGGTAGATCTCCAGGTCCACGGGCACGCCGGACATGCGCAGCTTGTCGGCGTATTCCACGCCCTCGTCCACCAGCGGGTCGCATTCGGCCAGGCCTATCCAGGCCGGGGCCACGCCGTCCACATCGGGGGCCAGCAGCGGGGCAAAGCGCCAGTCCTCGCGGTCGGCGGGGCTGTTCAGGTACTGGGCGAAGAACCAGGTGATGGCCGGCTCGTCGATCACCAGCCCGTGGGCGAAGCGGCGGTGCGAGTCGGTGTCCTGGTTCGCCGTCGTGCCCGGGTAGATCAGCAGTTGCAGGGCCAGCTTGAGGCCCGCGTCGCGCGCATGGATGGCGCAGGCTGCGGCCAGCGTGCCGCCCGCGCTGTCGCCACCCACGGCCAGGCGCCCAGGGTCGGCGCCCAGCGAGGCCGCCTGCGCGGCCAGCCACTGCAGCGCGTCCCAGGCATCGTTGTGGGCGGTGGGAAACTTGTGCTCTGGCGCGCGCCGGTAGTCCAGCGAGACCACCATGGCGCCCGACAGACGGGCCAGCTGGCGGCACAGCACGTCGTGCGTGGCCACGCTGCCCACGGTGAAGCCGCCGCCGTGCAGATACAGCAGCGCGGGCAGGCCCGTGGCCGGCGCCTGGCAGCGCTCCACGGGCGCATACAGCCGCGCGGGCAGTACGGCGCCATCGCGCGCGGGAATCGGCAGATCCTCGACACGCGGCAGGACAGGCTTGGGAATCTCGAGCACGCCGGCCCCCGCCTCGTAGGCGGCACGTGCGCCCTCGGCGCCCAGTTGGTGCAGGGGCGTGCGCGCGGCGCGCTCCATGCGGCGCAGCACATCGCGCATCTGGTGGGTCAGGGACGCCGGCAGCGGCGTGGCATGGGAGGAGGATTCAGTCTGGGGCACGTTCAGGAGCACGTTCAGGGACAGGTTCGGTAGCGACTATCTGGCAAGGCAATTCGGTGGGGCCGGCGAGGTGCGGCCCACCAGGCACGGCCAGCACGGCGCAGCAGGCATTGTGCCGCGAGCGCAAGGCCCTGGCAGCCCTGCGATGGCAGCGCATGCCCGCGCTGTCGCCCCCGTGACCGCCGCAGCGCCCTCTCAGGGTTTGCTTTGTTTGCAGTGCAGCACGCGCGGTCTAGATTCGGCGCACTCCCCCTGATCCCCACCATGGGCCGCAACGGCCCGCAACGAGTCACCGACCATGGCCTTCATCAACTACGTCACCCAGATCCAGTTTGACTTCGGCGCCGTGCGCCTGTTGCGCCAGGAGTGCGAGCGCGTGGGCATCACGCGGCCGCTGATCGTCACCGACCAGGGCGTCAAGGCCGCTGGCGTGCTGCAAAAGGCGCTGGATGCGCTGGGCGGCATGCCGCATGCGGTGTTCGACCAGACGCCCTCCAACCCCACCGAGGCCGCCGTGCGCGCGGCCGCTGCCATCTACCAGGAGCAGCGCTGCGACGGCCTGATCGCCGTGGGCGGCGGCAGCGCCATCGACTGCGCCAAGGGCGTGGCGATTGCGGCCACGCACGAAGGGCCGCTGTCGCACTACGCCACCATCGAGGGAGGCTCGCCGCGCATCAGCGAGCGCGTGGCCCCGCTGATTGCCGTGCCCACCACCAGCGGCACGGGCAGCGAGGTGGCACGCGGCGCCATCATCATCGTTGACGACCACCGCAAGCTGGGCTTTCACAGCTGGCACCTGGTGCCCCGAGCCGCCATCTGCGACCCGGAACTGACCTACGGCCTGCCCGCCATGCTGACGGCCGCCACGGGCATGGACGCCATCGCCCATTGCATGGAGACCTTCATGGCTGCGGCGTTCAACCCGCCTGCCGACGGCATTGCGCTCGATGGCCTCACGCGCGGCTGGGCCCACATCGAGCGCGCCACGCGCAATGGCCAGGACGCCGAGGCACGCCGCCAGTTGATGAGCGCCAGCATGCAGGGCGCCATGGCGTTCCAGAAGGGCCTGGGCTGCGTGCACAGCCTCAGCCACAGCCTGGGCGGCGTGAACCCGCGCCTGCACCATGGCACGCTGAACGCCATGTTCCTGCCCGCCGTGGTGCGCTTCAATGCCGAGGCAGAGAGCGTGCGCGCCGAACAGCGCCTGCAGCGCATGGCCCACGCCATGGGCCTGGACTCGGGCAGCGACATTCCCGAAGCCATACGCGACATGAACGCCCGCCTGGGCCTGCCCACGGGCCTGGCGGCCATGGGCGTGGAGCGCGCCCAGTTCGCGGCCGTGATCGGCGGCGCGCTCAAGGACCATTGCCACGGCACGAACCCGCGCCCGGCCAGCGCCGACGACTACGAGCAGATGCTGGCCACCTCGCTGTAAGCGGGACTCAGCCGCCAGCACTCGGCTGGGGTGTTGTCGATGGTGACGACGATGGTGGCTGGGATGCCACTTGCGCCGGAGTTTGTGCCGAAGTCTGCACCGGAGCCGGCGCGGCGCCAGCTTCCATCATCCGGCGCACCTCCACGTTCTGCATCAACTGCTCGGCCATGACGCCCAGCAGCTCCAGATCGGCCGCCGAGACCTCGCGCGGCGCGTCGTCCATGATGCAAAAGCTGCCCAGCACCGTGCCGTGGCGGTTCTTGAGCGGCACGCCCGCGTAAAAGCGCAGCCGCATCGCCTGCAACGCGGGGTTGCCGGCAAATCGGGGGTCGCGTGCGGCGTCATGCACCACCAGGGCGTCACCGCCATGGACCACGTAGGAGCAGATGGACTGCGCACGCGGCATGCCGGCGGAAGCCGGGTCGCCCTGGTCCGCCACCAGCAGGCTGCCCGGCGTGTGCACGCGGTCGGCATCGACCCAGGAGACCTGGGCCCATTTCACATCGAAGGCATTGGCGGCCTGCTGGGCTGCCTCGTGGTACAGCGGCGGCAGGCCGGGCCCGAGCACGCCGCTGTCGTGCAGCTGGCGCACGCGCTGCTCATCGTCCTCGGGGATGGGCGCGGCCAGGCCCTGGCCTGCCGCGTCGGGCAGGCGCAAGGCGTCCACCCACAACTGCAGCTCGCGCAGGCTGGACACGCAGGCGGCGGCGCCGCAGCGGCGCGCGAACTCGGGGTCGGACACCACGGCCGGCGCATTCCACAGCGCCAGCACCACGCGCAGGTGCGGCCAATGGCGGCGCACGCGGCGCATCAGTTGGCGCACCACGGTCTGGGGCTGGGTGCTGAAGACGGACAGCACCAGCAATTGCGCCTCGGCCAGGGCCAGGGCGCCTGCGTGGCCCTGCGGCAGGCCGCTGCCCTGGCCCGGCCCCAGCTGGCGCCATTGCGGGTCGGCTGCCAGCGCCCAGTCCGAGCAGCTGACCACATGGCCGCGCAGCGCCTCGCTGTGCGCCACCATGGCGGCGGCCAGGGCATCGACCTCCCAGCGCGCGCCCACGCAATGGATGCGCAGGGCGCGCGTGGCCAGGGCCGCAGCGGGCGCCGGATGGCTTTCGCGCAGCTCCTCGATCAGGGCATCCATGCCGCTGGACAGGCGCAGCCGGTGTTCGGCCGTGGCCGATTCCAGGTGCTGCTGCGTGGCCAGGCGCAGAGCGGGAATCGCCACGTCGTCATAGAAGCCGGCCAGCGCCGCCGAACGCTCGGCTGCCGAAGGCCGGGCAGGCAGCCGCGCGTCCACCAGTTCATGGGCCAGCGTGACGGCGTCTTCCACATCGTCGGCCAGCAGGCGCTGGTACAGGCGCTGGGCCGGGCCCAGCACGGGGGAGCTGCCCAGCAGCACCTCCATGAACTGCAGCGCCGGTATGTAGCGGCCCAGCACCAGCAGGCAGACCGTGAGCGGAGTGGACAGGATCAGCCCGATCGGCCCCCACAGCGCCGTCCAGAAGGTGGCAGAGACGATGATGGACAGCGTGGACAGGCCCGTGCTGCTGCCGTAGAGCCAGGGCTCGAGCAGGTTGTTGCTGACCAGCTCCAGCACCATGATCAGCCCCAGCGTCATCAGCAGCATCTGCCAGCCCGGGTCCACGGCAAAGGCCAGCGCCAGCGGGAAGGCGGCCGAGATCATGGCACCCACATAGGGAACGAAACGCATGATGGCCGCCAGCACGCCCCAGAGAATGGCGCCCGGCACGCCGATGAACCACAGCCCCGCCGCCATGGGCAATCCGTAGGTGATGTTGACGACGAACTGCATGCGCAGGTACTTGCCTATGCGCTGCGAGGCCTCGTCCAGCGCGTCGGTGGCCACGTGCAGATTGCCGCCCATCAGGCGCAGCAGCCGGTCGCGCAGGTCATCGCGGTCCAGCAGGATGAGGATCACGAACAGCAGCACGATGCCGGCCGTGGTCACGGGCTCGGCCACGCGGCCCAGCCACTGCAGCATGCGCGCCGTGGGCTTTTGCTCGGGCGACTGTATCTCCACCTTCTGTACGCGGGGCGTGCCCGCCGCGCCGCGCGATATCTCGCGCTCCACGGTGTCATAGGTGCGCAGCGCGCCGTCCCAGGCGCTGGGCATGTTGGCATTCCTGCGCAGGCTGCGCAGCTTGTCGCGGATGGTGTTCTGGTAGGTGGGCAGATCGGCGCTGAGCTGCTGCACCTGGCTGCCCAGATAGGTACCCATTCCCGCCAGGGTCGCCAGCGCCATGACCACCACCAGCAGCGTGGCCGCCATGCGCGGCATGCCCCAGCGCTTGAGCCGGGAGACGGCCGGATCCAGCAAAAAACCGAACAACAGCGCCAGCGCCAGCGGAATCAGCAGGCCCTGGCCGAAATACAGGCCGGCGATGACGATGCTGGCCACCAGCAGCCCGGTGAGCAGGCGCAGCGCGGGCACCATGTCGGCCAGCTGGGCCAGGCCCGGCAGGGCCGAACGCACGCTGCGCGCGAAATCGGCATGGGTGGCGGCATGGGTGGCGGAATTAGCGGCTGCATTGGCAGCATTGGCGCCTTCGGTGGCGGCAGGAGCCGCCTGCCGTGAAGGCGCCGGCGCAGGGTCGGAATGTGGGTTCATGGAAACGGGGTGTCAGGGCTTGGATGCAGGCATGGATAGTGCATCGCATCCGCATATCGGGGGATTGCACAGCGCGCCGCAGGCCTGCACTGTCAGCGGGCACCGCGATTGCCGGAACGCCGTTGCCGCTGGCGCATCGGCCCGGTCACCAGCGCACACGCACCACGACGCCGCCACCGGCACGCGGCAGGATATCCAGCACAGCCCCGATGGCATGGGCGCGGCGATGCATGCCCGCCAGGCCCATGCCCCGCAGGCCAGGCGGGATGGCATCCTGCGCAGGGCCAGGGCCAGGGCCAGGATCGGAAGGCAGGCCGCAGCCGTCATCTTCCACGCGCAGTTCCCATTGCAATGCACGCCGGGCATCGCGGCCAGGGCTTGCCGCATCTGCACGATCCACCGGCTCCAGCACCAGCCACAGCGTGGTGGCGCGCGCATGCTGCAGCGCATTGCTCACGGCCTCCTGGGCGATGGCCAGCAACTGCTGGGACGGCTGGCCTCGCGGCAAGTCTGGCAGGTCTGGCAGATCGGGCAACCCGCGCAGCCCCGCGTCGGCATGCGGATCTGCCACGCTCCAGCAGATGCGCATGCCGCGGCGGTCCAGCACGGGCTGCAGCCGGTGGCGCAGGCGTGCCAGCCGCACGGGCAAGGCGTCTTCCATGGCGTCCATGGCGTCCACCATGAGCCGCAGGTCCAGCAAGGCCTGCTCCAGCAGCTCCTGCGCCTGGCGCTGGCGGGTCTCGCGCGGGTCCAGCAAGGCCATGGCATGCACCAGCAGGCCACCCACGCCGTCGTGCAGGTCGGCGGCAATGCGCCGACGCTCTGCCTGCACTTCGCGCGAGGGCCGGGGACTGCGCCGGCGCCGCCACAGCAGCAGCCTGTGCAGTCGCCAGGCGCCAATGGCACACAGCAGCGCCGTGGATATCAGCAGGGCCAGGCTGGCCAGGCATAGCCACGGCGGGGCCTGGGCGCCCGCCTGCCAGAGCCAGGCGCACAGGCCCAGCATCTGCAGCAGGCCCAGGGCCAGGCAGATGGCCAGCGTGCGAAGGGGATCTTTCATGGCCAGGCCGTGCCAGGCGCGGTCGCCATGGCCCGGGCGGCGGCAGGCCGCTGCGGGCAGGACGCCGCCCCAGGATCAGAACAGGCCGCGCAGCGATGCAAAGCGCACCGCCTGGGCGCGCGTGCGCACCTGCAGCTTGCGATAGATGTTCTTGATGTGCGTGTTGACCGTCATGGCGCTGATCATCAGGCGCGAGCCGATCTCGGCGCTGGTGTAGCCGCTGGCGACCATGCGCAGCACCTCGCGCTCGCGGGTGGACAGGCGGTCTGCCTCGTCGGGCGTGCGGCGCTTGGGCTCGGCGCCCTGGGTCTTGTCGAAGCGCTGCAGCAATCTGCGCGCCAGGCTGGGGGTGACGGATGCGCCGCCATTGGCCACCTGCAGAACGGCCTGCGGATAGTTGCCGAACCAGGAGTTCTTGACGAGGTAGCCCGTGGCGCCCAACTCGAAGGCGCGCAGCACCTGTTCGTCGTTTTCCATCACGGAGATGATGACGGCCTCGGCCGTGGGCCGCACGGTCTTCATCATGTCCAGCAGCTCGAAGCCCTCGCCGTCACCCAGGTTCAGGTCCACCAGCATCACGTCGAATTCATGCTGGCGGATGGCCTTTCGCCCGTCGCGCACACTGCCGGCCTGGGCCACGACCAGGGTGCGCGGGTCGTTCATGATTTCCTGCGCGATGACCATGCGGATATGGGCATCGTCGTCCACCAGGAGCACCCGCACGGGCTTGTCGGGCTGGCCCGCCAGGTAGTCGGGCCACATGGCAGAACTCAGACCCGTGCCCAGCATGCCCTGGGCGCGAGGGGACTCGGCGATCAGGGGACGGGCATCGGCGGGAACGTCGGATGGATTCATGCTGCTCTCCTCAAATGTCACGCCATGTATATGGCGCAACCGATCACAGACTTGCCTTTCCACATTAAGAGAAATCGCAACCGATATCCACAATCTTTGACGAAGTTTGTGAAAGATTGCTTAGATTACAAATTAACACATTTGTGTGAGGAATCGACTTCGAAGTTTCCCGGGCGCCAGTCCGGCAGATCTTGCTGATCCAGACACCATGCACCCACGCCTTCGATCCCGCCCTGCGACCGGGGCCGATCCTGCCTTTGTCGCCGCCGCCGGCATCAGGTGCGTGCACTTCGATACACCAGGTTGCCCCAAAGCCCCCGAGCGCGCCGAAACAGCGACCCCGGACGAAGCTGCAACCGTAAATTTTCTGTCGTTACACACTGAAACTACCCAGATCCATTCATAGCGCACGGCTGCCGCTTTAACGCGATGCAGCCTGTCTGCAAACGGCCTGTGCGGGTAAGTACCCGCCACGTGGATCAGCGCTCATGGCTACCCCGGACAAGAGATGGAACGGACGGATCTCCCCGAGCACATTGGAGTCCAGACAACGAGCAGGGGTCCAGGGAGACAAAGCCGGAAACCTCCGCAAAGTGTCTGCAAAACGGGTGCTCACACACCTCTTCCTGATAGTCCGATTCTTCATCAAGGAGCCATCATGAAATCGCTTGCAATTCTTTCCCTGAGCTTGATCGCAACAGCTGCCATGGCAGGCCCCATGGGCGGTGGCGGCGGTGGCGGCAGCGGCGGCGGCAGCAGCAGCTCCCAGATCGAAATCAATGGCCCCAGCGTTCAGGTCACCCTGCTGAACAGGAGCGGCGTGCTGAACGTGGCAACGGGCGGTGGCAAGGCCTCCCAGAACCTGGCCAGCAATGCAGGCAACGTGACCATCGACAAAAATGGCAGCTCGCTGCAGGTCGTCGCAGCCACCGGCAGCGGCATCCTGAACAAGGCCGATGGCTATAGCGCAGTGGCCGTCAACAACCTGGCCTCCAACTATGGCGAAGTGGACGTGAAGAGCACTTCGATCCAGGTGGTGGCTGCCAAGAACTCCGGCATCATCAACTATGCCGGCAACGGTTCCATGGCAGTGCAGAACATCTCCAGCAACAACGGCTGCGTGACCTGCTACAACAACCACTGAGCCTGGCTGCCGGACGAAGGAAACTGCCGGGTGGCCCCAGGCCACCCGGCGGCACCTTCCCGGCGAAGACCCAGCTCACCGCACCAGGAGAGCCCACCATGCACACCGCCGCCCATCTCTGTTCGGCTGCCCTATTGGCCTGGCTCGCCCTCGGAGCGAACCCCCTTCATGCAGCGGCCCCCGGCGAAGACCCGGTGGTGCTGAACAAGCCCGTCGACTACCTCAGGCTGCCCACGGCCAAGCAGCCGACATCGTCGGGGCTGGACACCGTCACCGACATCCCCATCAATGTCAAGGCCAAGATCGCGCGCTACGAAGCCATGTCCATGACCAATGCGCCCGGCATCTCCACCGAGGCGAACGTGGTGACCACGACCACGACGAGCAGCACGGGCATGCAGCGCACCTGCACCCAGGACCTGGCCAGCAACACCAACGCCAGCGCATTCAACCGCTACGGGCCCCAGACCAAGGACCAGATCGTGGTCCTCAAGGGCGACCTGGTCAACGTCTGCCGCTAGCGCGACACAGGGCGGCCAGCCTTCGGGCCGCCCACCATTTCTCGATCCCCCATTTCCGGCGCCGACGCCCGTGCGCGCCTGTGCCCTGGCTCGCCGTTTTCCAGCAGAGGTCCATCATGCGCAACCGCCTTCCATCGCCAGGACTTCCCCGCCCCGATGCCGCGCTGCAGCCGGCACTCGGCGGCCATGCGGACGACCGTGGGACTTTCCGCCAGCGATGGTCCGGCAGACAGGGTTGCATGCGGGCCATTGCCTGCGCCGTCTCGGCCTCCATCGTGCTGCTGTCGGGCTGCGCGCCGCTGGATGCGCGCAAGGACGCCAAGTACCTGGACAAGGTCTATGCGGCCGACCGCCCCGTGGTGCGGCCGGTGCGCTCGATCTCGAGCTTTTCCGACTCTCTGATGTGCATGGACAGGATGTTTCGCAACAGCCACATGCCCACGGTGCTGATCACCAGCAAGCAGCTGCCCGACTACTCGGGCCGTGTGGCCGTGGCCGCCAAGGAGATGGTGGTCACCGCCCTGTCCCAGATGTCGCGCGTCAGCAGTGCCTTCCGCTACGTGGACTATGAGGTGGACATCGCCCGCCAGGATACGGTGCAGAACCTCACCACCATCTTGCTCAACAACAACCAGATCCAGCTGCAGCGCCCTGCCCTGTATGTGTCGGGCGCCGTATCCTTCATGGACCAGAACGTGCTGCGCAACAACGTGGACATAGGCACCAGCGCCTCGCGCCTGGAAACCGGCTACAGCGCCAACCGCAGCGGCGCCGTGCTGGGCATGGAGCTGCACCTGGGCGACTTCCGCACGCGCACCATCATCCCGGGCCTGGATTCGGCCAACGAGGTCGTCATCGGCAACGGCAGCCAGGGGCTGGACCTGTCCGGCCGCATCGGCACCTACGGCGTGCAGTTCAGCGTGGGCCGCGACTATGCCCAGGGCTCGGGCCCGGCCGTGCGCACCCTGGTCGAGCTGGGCATGATCGAGCTGCTGGGCAAATGGTCGCGTCTGCCCTACTGGCAGTGCCTGACGCTGGACCAGACCCACCCCGACTTCCAGCGCCAGCTGCGCGACTGGTACGAGGAAGGCGAAGCCGGCATCCACCAGGAACTGGTGCGCCAGTCGCTGATCAGCAAGGGCTATCTGCCGCCGGACGCCCCGGCCTTCACCGCAGGCAACCCGCAGTGGCGCGAGGCCATAGGGCGCTTCCAGGCCGACAGCGGCATGGTGGTCAGCGGCGTGGTGGACTTCAACACCTACGAGCGCGCACTGCGCGACTTCGTGGCCGTGGGCGCCGATGGGCACATCACGCGCATTGGCTGGAACACCAAGAGCGCAGCGCCGGTCACCACCGCCTCCGAGAACGTTGCCGTAGGCACGGGCGACTACCGCTACGGCGCCCCCGCGCCCGACCGCAAGCTGGACCTGTGGGTGGAGAACATCACGCCCACCCGCACCTCCTTCGAGACGGGTGAACAGCTCTTCCTGTCCACCACCGTGTCGCGTGCCTCCTACCTGTCCTGCTTCATGGCGGGTGCCGATGGCGAGGTCACCCGGCTGGTGCCCAACGACGTGAACCGCTCGGGCTGGATCACCGCCGCCCAGTCCGTGCGCCTGCCCGACTGGATGAGCCCCAACCCCGGCTACGTGATCAACGCCGGCCCTCCCGGCAAGGAAGGCGTGGCCTGCTTCGCTACCGAGCAGAACATGACCGACAAGCTGCCCACGCTGCTCCAGGGCAAGGCCTTCATCGCCATCCCGGGCATGCGCTCCCTGGAGGATGTCAACCAGTACATGGCCAGCTCGCTGGGCGCAGACGGGTACACCGGCTCGGCCCGCTTCTGGCAGGTGGTGCCGGCCCAGGCCAAGCGCTGATGCACGGTGCGGACCACAAGCCAACCAGAGGCACCTGCCATGCCCTCCAGCGCTCATGAAACCTCGCCACGGCGCCGCTGCGGGCTGCGCCTGACCGCAAGGCTCGTTCTGCCCGGGCTGCTGGTGCTGCTGCCCGGTCTGGCGCCCGCCGTGCTGCCGCATGTGCAGGCGGCAGCCCGCTTCACGCCGGTCATGCCCATCCGGGTGGCGACGGCCAGCGTGTACGGCTCCCAGCCGGGCACCAGCAACATCAATTCGACCTCGGATACCGCCCAGCAACGGGCCCTGTCCCAACTGCGCAGCCGCGCCGAAGGCAAGGGCGTGAGTCCGGCCACGCAGCGCGAGGCGCAATGGGTCATGGGCCTGCTGGCACTGCATGGCATTGCCATGGCCCAGGACGGGCCACAGGCCAGGACCTGGTTCGAGCGTGCCCAGCGCGCCGGCCATCCGCTGGCCAGCGCGGGACTGGCCTGGTGCGCCATGGACGGCTGCGGCCAGCCCCCCGATCCACCGGCCGCAAGGCCCTGGATCGCCCAGCTGGCCAAGACCGACCCGGCCCGTGCGCAATACCTGGAATGGCTGCTGGCCCGGCGCCTGGCGCCGCTGTCCACGGCCGAGCCTGTGGGCGAGGCCTTGACCGTGGCAGGCACGCCCGACCAGGAACTGCTGCAGCGCGCGGCGCGTTCGGGCAGCCCCGGCGCACAGCTCGAATGGGGCCTGGCCCTGCTCGCGCAGGACGAGCCCGAGGCCGCCCTGCGCCAGTTCCGCGCGGCGGCGCCACGCTCATCCAGCGCGGCGACCAATGCACAGATGCTGGGCGACCGCATGCGGCCCGCAGGCCAGCTGGTGTCGGCCCAGGGCACGTCTGCCCCGCCTGCGGCGCAGGGGCCGCAAGGACTGCAGCGCACGCCGCAGTTGCGGGGCTCGCCCAGCGAGCAGGACATCCAGGTGCGCCAGCCCGTCACGGCCCAGCAGCAGTGGGAGCAGGCCCAGCGCTATCACCGTGGCGAAGGCGTGCCGGCCAACTACACCGAGGCCCTGCGCCTGTACCAGCAGGCGGCGTCCCACGGCCATGTGGCATCGCGGCGCATGCTGGAGTTGATCTATTCGCGCCCCGCGCAGGGCGGCGGTGTGGACATTGGCTGGATGCAGCAGCTGGCACGCATCGATCCCATGACCATGCAGCCCATGGCCCCCATCAGCCCCGCGCCCTACCGGCGCGACCCCACGCCGCTTTTCGACATGGTGCCGGCGCCCTGGCACCGGAACTGACACAGGCCCTGGGCCCTGCCCTAAAGCAGCACATCCAGGCCCGCGTCGGCCATCCAGTCCACAGGGTCCTGGCGCAGCACCATGTCGATGTCCAGGCCCAGGGCCACCCCCACTTCGCCGGGAAAGCTCACGGCCAGCGCACGCTCGCCCCATTGCGCCTCGCGCGATCGGGCGCGCCATGCGGCGATGTGCAGCACGCAGGCCAGGGGATCGAAGCCGGGCTGGGCCAGCGGCGCGTGCAGGTGCTGCAGCGCGTCGGCCAGCAGCGGCGGAAGACTCCAGCGCCGTGCCAGGCCTGCGCTGACATGGCTGTATGCGTAGCCGCACAGCCGCATCTCCAGTTCGGCACGGCGCGGGTCCAGCGGACCGACCAGCTCGGAGATGGTGGCCGCGCGGCCGGGATCGATCATGTGCATGGCCAGCTCGCCCAGCCCATGCAGCAGGCCTGCCGCATAGGCCGCCGTGGGGCTGGCCTGCACCGTGCCTGCCAGCGCGCGGGCCACGCGTGCGGCATCCACGCTGTAGCGCCAGAAGGCCGGCATGGCCACGCCCGGCACAGCATGCGTGCCCACGCCCAGCGGCATGCCCCGCACGATCTGTCGCAACTGCGCGGGCGCCAGCAGGGCCAGCGCCTCCGGAATACCGGTGACACGGCCCGCCATGCCGAAGACCGGGCCGTTGGCCTGCGCCAGCAGCCCGGCGGCCAGCGCGGGATCGGCCGCAAACAGCTGGCTCAGCCGGCGCAGGCTGGGCTGCTCGGGCACCAGTTCGCGCAGCAGCAGGGCCACAATGCGCGGCTGCGCCGGCAGGGCCAGCGTCTGGGTCAACAGCGTCTGCAGATCCAGTGCGTGCGCAGCCATAGCGTTTCCTGCCTTGCCTTGCCCTGCCCGGCCTTACTTGCGGGTCTGCAGCTTGGCGAAGGCCGAGGCCATGGCCGACTGCTGCGCCGGCTCGGGCGCGCGGCGCTGGCCGCCCTGATGGCCCTGGCTGCCACGGCCTGCGCTCTCGAAGCGGTTGTCACGGGGGCCATCGCGGCGTGCGGGCGCCGCATCCAGTTTCATGGTCAGGCTGATGCGCTTGCGCGCCACATCGACCTCCAGCACCTTGACCTTGACGATCTGGCCGGTCTTGACGACCTCGCGCGCGTCCTCGATGAACTTGTGGCTCATCTGGCTGACGTGGACCAGGCCATCCTGGTGCACGCCCAGGTCCACGAAGGCGCCGAACTGGGCCACGTTGCTGACCGTGCCCTCCAGCGTCATGCCTTCCTTGAGGTCCTTGATGTCTTCCACGCCGTCATTGAAGCGGGCGACGACGAAGTCCGGGCGCGGATCGCGGCCGGGCTTTTCCAGCTCGCCCAGGATGTCCTTGATGGTGATGGCACCGAACTGCTCGTTCACGAACTGCTCGGCCTTCAGGCCCTTGAGCACTTCGGAGCGGCCCATGAGCTGGTCCACGCTCTTGCCCGTGGTGGCAATGATGCGTTCGACCACGGGATAGGTTTCCGGGTGCACACCCGTCATGTCCAGCGGGTTGTCGCCGCCGCGGATGCGCAGAAAGCCTGCGGACTGCTCGAAGGTCTTGGCGCCCAGGCCGGCCACGTCCATCAGCTGCTTGCGGCTCTTGAAGGAGCCGTTGGCATCACGCCAGCGCACCACCGACTTGGCCACGCTGCCCGACAGGCCCGAGACGCGCGACAGCAGCGGCGCCGAGGCCGTGTTCAGGTCCACGCCCACGGAGTTCACGCAGTCCTCGACCACGGCGTCGAGCTGGCGCGCCAGCTCGCTTTGGTTCACGTCGTGCTGGTACTGGCCCACGCCGATGCTCTTGGGGTCGATCTTGACCAGCTCGGCCAGCGGATCCTGCAGGCGGCGCGCAATGCTGGCGGCGCCGCGCAGGCTCACGTCCACATCGGGCATTTCCTGCGAGGCGAACTCGCTGGCGGAATACACGGAAGCGCCGGCCTCGCTGACCACGACCTTCTCGATCTGGCGGTCGGCCTTGCCGGCGATCTTGATCAGGTCGGCCGCCAGCTTGTCCGTCTCGCGGCTGGCCGTGC
Organism: Delftia sp. UME58; assembly: GCF_014170385.1. Taxonomy (NCBI): domain Bacteria; kingdom Pseudomonadati; phylum Pseudomonadota; class Betaproteobacteria; order Burkholderiales; family Comamonadaceae; genus Delftia; species Delftia sp. UME58. The sequence goes on along the minus strand of NZ_LZZV01000083.1, from coordinate 51,277 downwards.
CGTTGCCGATGGCAATCAGGTTGATCTGGTGCTTTTCGACCAGGCGGGCCAGCACGGCCAGGGAGCCGTCCCAGTCGCGGCGCGGCTCGTGCGGGTAGATGGTGGTGGTGTCCACCAGCTTGCCCGTGCTGTCCACCACGGCCACCTTGACACCCGTGCGGATGCCCGGGTCCAGGCCGATGACGGCGCGCTGGCCCGCAGGCGCGGCCAGCAGCAGGTCGCGCAGGTTGTCGCCAAAGACCTTGATGGCCACCTTCTCGGCGTCTTCGCGCAGGCGCGAGAACAGGTCGCGCTCGGTGGACAGGCTCAGCTTGACGCGCCAGGTCCAGGCCACGCACTTGCGGATCAGGTCGTCGCTGGCGCGCTTGGCGTGGCTCCAGCCCAGGTGCAGGGCGATCTTGCCTTCGGCCAGGCTGGGCTGGCCGGGCTCGGGCTCCACGGGAAGAACCAGCTTGGCTTCGAGGATTTCCAGCGCGCGGCCACGGAACACGGCCAGGGCGCGGTGCGAGGGCACGCGGCCAATCGGTTCGTCGTACTCGAAATAGTCGCGGAACTTGGCGACCTCGGGGTCGTTCTCGTTCTTGGCCTCGATCTTCTTGGAGCGCAGCAGGCCGTCTTCCCACAGCCATTCGCGCAGCTTCTGCACCAGCGCCGGGTCTTCGGCCCAGCGCTCGGACAGGATGTCGCGCACGCCATCGAGCACGGCGAAGGTGGTGGAGAAATCGGGGCCCGGCTTGCCGTCGTCCAGGGTGGTGGCGGGCTTGCAGAAGGCCTCGGCCTCCTTGTGCGGGTCCAGCGTGGGGTCGGCAAACAGCTTGTCGGCCAGCGGCTCGATGCCGAATTCCTTGGCAATCTGGCCCTTGGTGCGGCGCTTTTGCTTGAAGGGCAGGTAGATGTCCTCCAGCTCCTGCTTGGTCGGCGCATTGGCAATGGCCAGGCGCAGCGCATCCGTCAGCTTGCCCTGCTCGTCGATGGCCTTGAGCACCGTGCCCCGGCGGTCCTCCAGCTCGCGCAGATAGCCCAGGCGTTCGTCGAGCTGGCGCAATTGCGCGTCGTCCAGGCCGCCGGTCACTTCCTTGCGGTAGCGGGCGACGAACGGAACCGTGGCTCCGCCATCAAGCAATTCGACCGCAGCACCCACTTGCTGCGGCTTGACATTCAGTTCTGCGGCGATTTGGCCAATGATTTTTTGCATTCGAGAGGCGCCCCGTGGCGTGGAATCCAGAAAGCGGCCAAGTGTGCCACACGCGATTCGGGCCGGGCCGCTCACGGCCCACCCGCAAATGCAAGCATTTCTTGCAGGCCAATGAATTCAAGGGCTTGCAGCATGACGCCGGAAGGGCGCGGGAATGGCCGATAGGACAAGCCCGGCTTTCAGGGCCGCACATCCACGATCTGCATCATTCCCAGGTCCTCATGGTCCAGCGCATGGCAATGCCAGACGAACTTGCCGTGGAAATCCGCGAACCGCATGCGAAAGGTGATGCTGCCCTTGGTGAGCCCCGCCGCCCCGCTGCTGCCCGTGCCCGGTGGCACGGGCAGGGTGTCGGCCCAGAACGGCGTCACCGGCGCGCCGTTGACCTTGACCACATAGCAATCGTTGACGTGGATGTGAAAGGGATGCGGGTAGCCGTTGTAGTTGTAGATCGTCCACTCCTCCACCGCATTGAAGGGCACGGTCTGCACAGGCGTGAGGCTGGAATGGATGGGCGACATGCCCAGCGGCATGGCCTCGGTGCCCACCGCAAACACCGATCGGTTGCCGCCCACCTTCAGCACCCAGCTCTCGCCGGCCGGCATGGGCGCCAGGGCCGGGTCGCGCACGCCCTTGTCCTCGTCGTCGGCCAGCACGGCCAGGCGCAGGACGCGCTGCACGCCACCATGGCTGGCCAGTTCGGCATCGGTGATGGGCGTGTAGTCGCCGGGCCGGCGCAGCAGGGCCGGGTCGGGCACGCGGGCCTGCACGGGCTCGCCCTGCACCACCACCCGGGCCAGCACCTCCTCGAAGGGCTCGTTGCCGCTTGGCCGGTGAAAGGACGGGCACGCGGCCGCGCGCAGGAAATACTCGCCCGGCACCATCGATGCCTGCACCACCATGGACAGGCGCCCGCCCGGGTAGATGTAGTTGCCGGGCCAATCGCGCATGTCCAGCGGCTGCCCGGCCGTCTGCCGGCTCAGCGGCCGGTAGATGCCGCCGTAATGGTTGCCGTCGCGGCCATAGACATTCATCACATGTCCGTCCAGCACGGGATGCAGCGGGTAGAACGACGAAGGATTGACGATGTGCCAGTGCTGCACCTCGCCGGGCCGCATCACGATGGTGGGCTGGTAGGCGCCGTTGAGCAAAAAGGCTCCGGCCGGATTCTGCATCGAGTCTTCCAGCGTATCGGTGCGGCCCTTGGCGTTGACGGTGAGCTTGTGGGCGAACAGCACGCGCTCGCGCATGTTCACGCTGGCACGGAACGGGTCCTGCGCATCGGCCACGATGATGGCGCCGAACATGCCGCTGGAGACCTGGGCATTGGTGGCGCCGTGCAGATGCGGGTGGTACCAGTAGATGCCGCAGCTGTGGTCGTCGGGCAGATGGATCTCGTGGTATCGCGTGGCGCCGGGCGCGATGCCGGCATCCGGCCCGTCCACCACGTAGTCGCCGAACACGCCGGGCCGTATCTCGCGCGGGTCCACGTGCAGGCCGTGGAAATGCATGTTGGTGCTGTTCTGGTGGTTGAGCAGCGCCCAGTCCGAGCCCTGGGGCGAGGCCGGCAGCTGGTTGTGCACCCACATCTTCAGCGTGTCGCCGGGGCGCAGCCACAGCGTGGGCGCCGTGTATCGCCCATTGAAGCTGCGCAGCTCCAGACGCCGCCCGGGCTGCCGATCGGCCGGATAGCGGGCCCAGCGCGCAATGTCGCTGTCCGGCAGGTCCATGTCCATGGACGCATAGCCCACGTTCAGGTGCAGCTCCAGCACGCCGTTGACGGAGCGCAGCGCCTGCGGCTCGGGCAGATCGTCGCGCGGACCTCCTCCACCGCCGCAGCCGGGCAGCACGGCGCCTGCCGTCAGCAGGGCGCCCCATTGCAGCAGCGCCCTGCGGTTCAGGCCCGGGGCAGGCATTGAATGCTCCTGGTGCAGATGCTTCACAGGGCCTCCTTTGCCGTGCCGGCGAATGCATTGGTTTCGGTCAGGTCATTGAGGGCGTGCAAGGCCAGCGCATGGGGGCGGGACTGGGCCTGGGCCCCGTCCTCGCCCTGGCAGGCGCCATGGCGGTTGTCGCCCCAGGCCCAGCAGCGCCCGCCGTGCTCCAGCGCCAGCACATGCGTGCCGCCCACGCTGATCTGCTGCACCGCCGCCAGGCCGGGCACGGTGTGAAAGCCCGCGCGGGGTGCCGCATCGCCCTGGCCCAGCTGGCCCAGGCCATTCCAGCCCCAGGCCAGCACCTGCCCGCCCTGCGTGGTCGCCGCCGAAAAGTGCAGGCCCGCCGCCAGACTGCTGAGGCGCTCAGGCACGGCGATGCGCACGGGGCCGGGACTGTAGGCAGCCTGCAGCCCCTGGTCCAGCTGGCCCTGGTGGTTGGAGCCCCAGCCCCACAGCCGCCCCTTCTCGTCCAGCGCCAGGCTGTGCGTGGCCCCCGCCGCCACCGCCACCACGGCCGCAGCGCCCTGCGGCAGTACCACGCGCTGCGCACGGCTGCGCTGCACCAGATCGCCCTGCCCCAGTTGGCCCGCAGCATTGGCGCCCCAGGACCAGACCTGCCCCCTGGCGTCCAGCGCCAGCGCATGGCCCATGCCCGCGGACACGCTGCGCACGGAGGGCAGGCCCTGCACGCGCTGCGCACCGGGCATGGCATCCGACCATCCCCAGAGTGCGCCTTCGCGGTCCTGCACATAGGCCTGCTGCTCACCCGCCCAGATGCGCCGCACCCCGGCATCCTGCCGGCCCAAGGCCAAAGGCCTGGGCACGGCGCCCGCGGCATCGCGAACCTGGGGCGCAACGGCATAGGCCTGGCCATCGGCCCAGGCCAGCAGCGAATGGCCCGCGTCCACCAGCCCCTCCCAACGCGTGCCACGGGGGCTCAGGCGCTGGGGCACGGGCTGGGAAAAGCTGCGGTGGCCGATGCGCGTGGCATCGGGCGCACAGACCTCGGCAGCATCAACGCCTTCGGGCAGGGTGCGCAACACCTCCAGATTGCCCCAGGCGAATACGCCCTCCGATGTGATGAGCACGGACCGCTGCGGGCCCGCCACTACCTGTTCTATGGTCGGCATCACCCTCTCCTTTGCGTGTTTTGCGTGTTTCGCGTGTCTTGGGGCATCCCGACACGGCGGTACGGCTGCCCGTGAGGTGTCAGTGCGGATTGTTCAAAGGAAGCCGGTGGGCGGCAATCACTGAAAACTGTGATTCCTCAAGAGCGCCTTGGGCTCCGTCAATCGTTCCCGCCCCAGGCCTGCGACGCGGCATTGGCCTCCAGGCACATCGCAAGGGCGGCCGTGGCGTGCGTGCCTACGCGGGCTGCGCTGGCGCAGCGGCATCATGGACAATCCATGCTCCAGCCCATGCAAGACGATCTGTTTGGCGCGCCGCCCTCACCGCCGCCGTCCCCACCCTCTTTGGCCCCGGTCCCGCCTGCCGCCAGCGCGGCGCCTGGCGGCCGCAAGCCGGCATCCCGCAAGGCCGTCGGTGCCGTGCAGCTGGCGCCCCAGGCCCTGCAATGGCAGGCGCTGGCGGACCAGCTTCCGCCGGGCCTGCGCATGGGGGTCTCCACCTGGTCCTACCCGGGCTGGGAAGGTTTGATCTGGGATGGCGCCTATGACAAAAGCGTGCTCGCCAAGAAGGGACTGGAGGCCTATGGCCGGCATCCGCTGATGCGCACGGTCTGCGTGGACCGCAGCTTCTGGAGGCCGTTGACGGCCAGCCAGTACCTGGCCTTCGCGGGCCAGGTGCCGGCCGATTTCCGCTTCGTGGTCAAGTGCCCTTCGGTGGTCACCGATGCGCAGGTCCGCGACGAGGACGGCAAGGGCATGTCGCTGAACCCCGTGTTCCTTCAACCCGATCTGGCCGTGACCAGCTTCGTCGAGCCCACGCTCGAAGGGCTGGGCGAGCAGCTCGGCGTGCTGGTGTTCCAGCTCAGTCCCATGACCTGGGGCCTGCTGAGCCGCCCCACCGAACTGCTGGCGCGGCTGCAGGCCATGCTGGACGCGGTGCGAGCGGCGCTGGCCGCCCATCGGCTGGGCGCACAGATCATCGTGGCGGTGGAGGTGCGCGACCCGGAGCTTTTGACGCCCGAGCTGGCGGACACGCTGCGCGCTGCGGGCGCCACATTCTGCCTGGGGCTGCACGGCAAGATGCCGCCCATCGAAGAGCAATTGGTTTTTCTGCGCGGGCTGTGGCCCACCCCGCTCGTCTGCCGCTGGAACCTGAACCGCGAATTCGGGGCCTACGGCTACCCCGATGCGCAAAAGAAGCACGATCCCTTCGACGAGATCCGCACGCCCGACGTGCACACGCGCGCCATCCTCGCCAAGACCATCGATGGCATCACCAGCCGCGGGCTGCCCGCCTTTGTGACAGTGAGCAACGATGCCGAAGGCTGCGCGCCGCGCTCCATCGCGCTGCTGGCCGAGGCCGTGGTGCAAGCGCAGGCGGCCCGGGTTCAGCGCTTGCCGTAGGCGCGCTCCACGCGGGCCACGCGCAATTCATAGTGCTCGTACCAGGCGTCCTTGCCCAGCTGCTGGGCGACCAGGTGCTCGGCGTCCTGCTTCCAGCGCGCTATGGATTCGGCCGTGGACCAGTACGACACGGTGATGCCGAAACCGTCCTCGCCGCGCGTGCTTTCCGCGCCCAGGAAGCCTTGCTGCTGCGCGGCCAGGTCCACCATGCGCTGGGCCATGAGGCCGTAGCCATCATCGTCGTCCGGCGTCCTACGCGACGAGAAGATGACGGCGTAGTAAGGCGGCTCGGGGGTGTTGGCAAAGGGGCTCATCGTGGTCGGGGCGGCATGTTCTGCGGGACCGCGCAATACACCGCCCGCGCTCAGGAATTCGCCGGTGCCGAGGCGGACGACGCCTGCACCTGCTCGCCGCCCAGCACCTTCCACAGCGTGACGCGGTTGAGCTGCTCGGACAGGCGCAGGCCGATCAGGGTCTGCTGGGCCGTGTAGAGGCTGCGCTGCGCATCCAGCACGGTGAGGTAGTTGTCCACGCCGGCCTTGAAGCGGGCCTCCGACAGGTCGAAGGCCTTTTGCGTGGCGGCGACCATGCTGGTCTGGGCGGCCAGGCGCTCGTCCCACTGTGCGCGGTCGGCCAGCACGTCGGCGGCTTCGCGGAAGGCCGTCTGCACGGCCTTCTCGTACTGGGCGATGGCGATGCGCTGGTTGGCCTCGGCCACCTGCACGCCCGCGCGGTTGCGGCCGCCGTCGAAGATGGGCAGGCGCACCAGAGGGATGAAGCTCCAGGTGCTGCTGCTGCCGCCAAAGAGGCCATCGAGTTCGCGGCTGCCCGAGCCCACGCTGGCCGTGAGGCTGATGGAGGGGAACATGGCGGCGCGTGCGGCGCCGATGTTGGCCTCCATGGCACGCAGGTTGTTCTCGGCGGCCTGGATGTCGGGGCGCACCAGCAGCACGCTGGAGGGCAGCGGTGCAGGCACGGGCTGCAGCGCGGCCGCGGGCCGGGCATCGGCGCGCAGCGTGGCGGCGCCGGGCAGCAGGGCCTCGGGCAGCGGGCCGCCCACCAGCAATTGCAGGGCGTTGCGGTCACGCTCCACCTGGGAGGTGAAGCTGGCCACGTCGCCGCGCGCCGTGTCCACCGTGGTCTGGTTCTGTGCCAGCACCAGGCCCGATGTGGAGCCAATCTCGTGCATGCGCCGCGTCAGCTCATAGGCCTTCTCGCGGCTGGCCAGGGTCTCGCGCGCCAGTTGCAGGCGGGCCTGGTCGGCCGCCAGCGTGAGCCAGCCGTTGGCCACATCGGCCACCAGGCCGATCTGCACATTGCGCCGGTTCTGCTCGCTTTGCAGGAACTGCTGCAGCGCGGCCTCGCTGAGGTTGCGCACGCGGCCCCACAGGTCGATCTCATAGCTGGCAAAGCCCAGCTGGGCCGTGTACTGGGTGCTGACCGACGCCGCCTGGGTGGCGCTGGTCATGCCGGCGGCCGTGCGCGCACGGCTGGCCTGGGCCTGGGCGTTGACGCTGGGCAGCAGGTCGGCGCGCGTGATGCCGTACTGGGCACGCGCGCGTTCGATGCTTTCCACGGCCACGCGCAGGTCGCGGTTGTTGGCCAGGGCCAGCGCAATGACCTCGCGCAGCTGCCGGGACTGCACCCAGCCCAGCGCGGCAGCGGCCTGCAGGCTGGCCTCGTCGGCCTGGGCCGGCGTCGTGGCCGTGCTGCCCACGGCATCGGGCACGGGCATGTCGGGCGTGCGGTGCTGCGGCGCGAGGTTGCAGCCGGTCAGCAGCGCCGCCAGCGCCGCCGCTGCGGCGAGGGTGGAACGGTTCATTCGGCGCCTCATGCTGCGCTCTCCTTTGCGGTATGCGGTGAATCAGGTGATCCGGCCGTGGGCTGGGGCGCGTCGTCCTCGGTGCGCGAGTGGCTCTTGAACCAGCTGCGGATCAGCAGGAAGAACACGGGCACCAGGAAGATGCCCAGCACCGTGGAGGCCAGCATGCCGCCGAGCACGGCCGTGCCGATGGCATTGCGCCCGCCCGCTCCGGCACCCGTGCCGATGGCCAGCGGAATGACGCCGAAGCCGAAGGCCAGCGAGGTCATCAAGATGGGACGCAGGCGCAGGCGCACGGCCGAGACCACGGCGTCGAAGATGCTCTTGCCCTGCTCCTGCAGCTGCACCGCAAATTCCACGATCAGGATGGCGTTCTTGGATGCCAGGCCCACCGTGGTCAGCAGGCCCACCTGGAAGTACACGTCGTTGGTCAGCCCGCGCGTGTAGGTGGCGGCCAGCGCGCCCACCACGCCCAGCGGCACGGCCAGCATCACCGACAGCGGCACGGTCCAGCTTTCGTACAGCGCCGCCAGGCACAGGAACACGAAGAGGATGGAGATGGCGTACAGCAGCGGCGCCTGGGCGCCCGACTGGCGCTCCTGCAGCGAGGCGCCGGTCCACTCGTAGCCTATGCCGGCAGGCAGGGTGCGCAGGATGTCCTCCACGATCTGCATGGCCGTGCCCGAGCTGACGCCGGAGGCGGCGCGGCCTTCCATTTCGTAGGCCGGGTTGCCGTTGTAGCGCATGAGCTGGGGCGAGCCGTAGGCCCAGTAGCTGCTGGAGAACGAACTGAACGGCACCATCTCGCCCTTGGCGTTGCGTACCGTCCACTTGGCGATGTCCTGGGGCAGCATGCGGTGCGGCGCATCGCCCTGGATGTAGACGCGCTTGACGCGCTCGTTGTTCAGGAAGTCGTTGACATAGGTGCCGCCCATGGCGCTGGACAGCACGCTGTTGATGTCGGTGTACGACAGGCCGAGCGCGGCGGCCTTGCGGTCGTCGATGTCCAGGCGCAGCTCGCTGGCGTCTTCCAGGTTGGTCATGCGCAGATTGGTGAGCTCGGGGCGCTTGCGGGCCTCGGTCAGGAATTTCTCCTTGGCCTCCAGCAGCGCCTGGTGGCCCAGGCCGTTCATGTCCTTGATCATGAAGTTGAAGCCCGAGCTGGAGCCCAGGCCGCGCACGGCCGGGGGCAGCACGACCAGCACGCGCGCATCGCGGATGGAGGACAGGTCCCTGGTCGCACGGTGCGCGATCTCGGACGCCGACTGGCTGGGCAGCGGCCGCTCCTCCCAGGTCTTCAGCCGCACGAAGGCGCGTGCCGAGGCCTGGTCACCGTTGAGGCCCGAGACCTGGTAGAAGCTCAGCACGTCTGGCTGCTTGGCAAAGTAGTCGCGCACCTCGTCGAGCACGCCCTGCAGCCGCGTATCGGCCGCGCCCGAGGGCAGGTTGATGTTGACGAAGACGAAGCCCTGGTCCTCGTCCGGCAGGAAGGAGGTGGGCAGGCGCGCCATCAGCAGCCAGACCACGCCGCAGACGGCCAGGAAGATCAGCATCATGCGCTTGGCACGGCGCAGCGAGTACGCCACCGTGCCCTGGTAGCGCGCGGCCGTGGCGTCGAAATGGTGGTTGAACCAGCGGAAGAACCTGTCGTTCACCCCCAGGATGCCGCTGCGGATGGGGCGGTCATGCCCTGCCCCGCCCGCTGCGGGCGGCTTGAGCAGCGTGGCGCACAGCGCAGGCGTGAGCGTCAGCGCCACGAACACCGACAGCGCCATGGCCGCGACGATGGTGATGGAGAACTGCCGGTAGATCACGCCCGTGGAGCCGCCGAAGAAGGCCATGGGCACGAACACGGCCGACAGCGTCACGCCGATGCCCACCAGGGCCGGCGTGATCTCGCGCATGGACTGGCGCGTGGCCTGCTTGGGCGACATGCCCGTCTCGTGCATCACGCGCTCGACGTTCTCCACCACGACGATGGCGTCGTCCACCAGCAGGCCGATGGCCAGCACCATGGCGAACATGGTCAGCGTATTGATCGAGTACCCGGCCAGCGACAGCACGCCGAAGGTGCCCAGCAGCACCACGGGCACGGCGATGGCGGGGATCATCGTGGCGCGGAAGTTCTGCAGGAAGATGAACATCACGATGACCACGAGGATCATGGCCTCGCCCAGCGCGCTGACCACTTCCTTGATGGAGGCGCGCACGAAGGGCGTGGAGTCCGAGCTGACGAAGTAGTCGATCTCGTTGGGGAAGAACGGCTTGAGCTCGGCCAGCTTGGCGGCGATGGTGTCGGCCACCTTCATGGCATTGGCGCCATCGGCCAGCACGATGCCCATGCCCGCGCCGGGCAGGCCGTTGAGCTTGGCCTTGATGGTCAGGTTGTCGGCGCCCAGCTCCACGCGGGCCACGTCCTTCATGAGCACCACCGAGCCGTCCAGCGAGGACTTGAGCACGATATCCTCGAACTGCTCCACCGTCTTGAGCTTGGTGCGCGCCGTGATGGTGGCGTTCAGCTGCTGGTCGGAGACGGCGGGCAGCGCGCCCAGCTGGCCGGCCGAGACCTGGGCGTTCTGTGAGTTCAGCGCATTGACCAGGTCCGACGGCATCAGCGCGTACTTCTCCATCTTGGCCGGGTCCATCCAGATGCGCATCGCATAGTTGGTGCCGAAGACGTTGACATCGCCCACGCCGTCGAGGCGGCCGATCACATCGACCAGGTTGCTGGTCAGGTAGTCGCCGATATCGACCGCGGTCATGGCCGGGTCCTTGGAGAAGAAGCTGTAGGTGACCAGGAAGTCCTGGCCGCCCTTGTTCACGAACACGCCCCGGCTCTTGACCGCGTCGGGCAGGCGGTTCACGGCGGACTGCAGCTTGTTTTGCACCTGCACCTGGGCCACGTCGATGTTGGTGCCAGGCGCAAAGGTCAGCGTGGTGCGCGCACGGCCCGAGGCGTCGGACGTGGAGCTCATGTAGAGCATGTTGTCGATGCCCTTGAGCTGCTGCTCGATGATCTGGGTCACCGAGTTCTCGACCGTCTCGGCCGAGGCGCCCGTGTACTGCGCGCCGATGGTCACGCGCGGCGGCGCGATGTCGGGGTATTGCTCCAGTGGCAGCGTGAAGATGGACAGCGCGCCGCCCAGCATGATGACGATGGCGATGACCCACGCGAAGATGGGCCGGTTGATGAAGAACTGAGCCATGTGACGGGTTCCTGCGGCTTAGCCGGCGGCCGGAGCAGGAGCCGCTGCCGGTGCTGGAGCAGGCGCCTTGTCCGCAGCGCCAGGTGCTGCCGGCCCGTCGGCCGGCTTGCCCTTGCGGGCCTGGGCCTTGGCGCGCAGGTCCACCTCCACGGCGCGCACCTTGTCGCCGGGCTTGATGCGCTGGAAGCCGTCGACCACCACGCGCTCGCCGGCCGACAGGCCATCCTGCAGCAGCCACATATTGCCCACGGCGCGGTCGATGTTCACGGGCCGGCGCTCGATCACGTCGTCGGCCTTGGCCACCAGCACGCTGGCCTTGCCGGTCAGGTCGCGCGTCACCGACTGCTGGGGCACCAGCAGCGCCTCGGGCGCCAGGCCCGTGGGCAGCAGGGCCTGCACATACATGCCGGGCATGAGAACGCCCTGCGGGTTGGGCACCACGGCGCGCAGCGTCACGCTGCCCGTGGTGGCATTGACGATCACGCCGGCAAACTGCAGCTTGCCCTGGTGGCTGTAGTCCGTGCCATCGTCCAGGCGGATGCGCACGGCCACCTTGTCGCCTTCCACCTTCTGGAAGCGCCCGGCATCCCAGTCACGCTTGAGCTGCAGCAGCTCGCTGGTGGACTGGGTGAAGTCCACATACATGGGGTCCAGCTGCACGATGGAGGTCAGCGCCTCGGTCTGGTTGGCGGTGACCAGCGCGCCCGGCGTCACCGTGGACAGGCTGATGCGCCCGCTGATGGGCGCCTCGATGCGGCTGTACTTGAGGTTGATGCGCGCGGTCTCCAGATTGGCCTTGGCCACGGCCACGTCCGAGCGCGACTGGGCGGCCGCTGCCTGGCTTTCTTCAAAGGCCTGCTGGCTGATGGCATCGATCTTGACCAGCTCGGCATTGCGCCGCGCCGTGGCCTCCAGCGTGCGGGCGCTGGCTTCGGACTTGGCCACGGCCGCCTGGGCGCTGGCCTCGGTGGCGCGCAGCGAGGCCGCGTCGATCTGGTAGAGCTGCTGGCCCTGGCGCACCAGTGCGCCCTCGGTGAACAAACGCTTTTGCACGATGCCCGACACCTGGGGCCGCACCTCGGCGGTCAGCGAGGCGCGCGTGCGGCCCGGCAGCGTGGCGTCAAGCTGCTGGCTCTGTTTTTGCAGCGTGACCACGCCCACCTCGGTCGCAGCCTTGGCCGTGGCGGCAGGTGCTGCATCCTTCTTGGAGCAGGCAGCCAGGCTGGCGGCCAGCGCCAGCGCGCACAGCACGGCAGCACCGGGGCGCTTGCTGCGTGCAAGCAAGGCAGGAGGTTGTGCGTGCCCTGCGCCGGGCTGGGAATCGGAAGACGCGGCAAAGCGCGGGCTCGGCGAAAAAGGCACGTCAAAATTCATAGGAACAGCGAAGTCGTTTGGGGCATCGCACGATTGTGCAGTGCCCATATTTCTTGTTTGTAAAGCGGATGGCATGCCACCTAAATCTCCTGGCAAGTCCATCCAGGATGATGCATGTGTCGGAGCGCGCCGACACACGCAAGTTCAATGCCATTTACCGGCCTGTTCAGTGCTTAGGTGCGGGTGCCGTGCGCACGCGAAGCAGGCTGAACACGCCCGCCATGGCCGCAAAGCAGCCCGCCACGGCCAGGGCCACGATTTCGGCATGGCCGCCATGCCCGCCCGCGAAGGTGAAGATGGTGGCCAGCACCACGGCGCCCAGGGTCTGCCCCGTGAGCCGCGCCGAACTCAGCATGCCGCCGGCCGCGCCGCTGCGTGCCAGGGGCGCCGTGGTCACGATGGTGTGGTTGTTGGGCGACTGGTACAGCGCAAAGCCGCTGCCCGCCAGCAGCATGCGCCAGACCATGTCCACGGTCGAAGGCGCATCGGGCATGGCCGCCAGCGCCCACAGCCCGCAGGCGAACATGGCCATGCCGATGCCGCCCAGCAGCCCGTCCGCATAGCGGCCGATGAGCCGGCCCGCGATGGGCGCAGTCAGCACCGTGGCCAGCGGCCAGGCCGTGATCAGCAGCCCGGCCTCGATGGGCGACATGCCGTGCGACTCCAGCAGCAGGAACGGCAGGGCCAGATAGGCCAGCATCTGCGCGCAAAAGGCGCTGACCGATCCGCACATGGACAGCGCAAACACCGGAATGCGCAGCAGGTCCACCGGCAGCAGCGGCGCGGGCAGGCGCCACTGGCGGCGCACATACCATGCGCCCACCAGCAGGCCCGCGCCCAGCAGCCACCAGCCCGAAGGCAGGGAGGAATCGGCACCGCCGGCGCGCACGCCCAGTTGCTCGCCGCCCAGGAAGATCAGGCTGAACATGAGGATGTTGAGCAGCACGTCCAGCGGCGACAGCCGCGCCCCTGCATGGCCGGCCACGGCATTGACCGGCAGCGCGCGGCGCCCCAGCCACAGCGTGAACAGGCCCAGCGGCAGATTGGCCGCAAACAGCCAGGGCCAGCTGGCCACCGACAGGATCGCCGCCGCCACCGAGGGCCCGGCCATGGAGGCCGTGGCCACCACCAGTGAATTCACGGCCATGCCCCGGCCCAGCAGGGCACGCGGATAGATCAGCCGCACCAGGGCGGCGTTGACGCTCATCACCCCCGCAGCGCCCAGGCCCTGCAGCGCACGCGCCGCCACCAGCGTGGGCAGCGACGTGGCCAGCATGGCCGCCAGCGAGGCCACGGAAAACACCAGCATGCCCACCAGATACACACGGCGGTAGCCCAGGCGCTCACCCAGGGCCGCCAGCGGCAGCAGCAGCACCAGGCTGGCAAGCTGGTAGGAATTGACCACCCACAGCGTATGGGCCGAGCTGGCCTGCAGCTCGCGCGCCATGGCCGGCAGTGCCAGATTGACCAGGGTGCTGTCCAGCACCGACAGCGTCAGCCCCAGGATGATGACCAGCATCGCCTGGCCTCGGGGGCCTGACGCAAGTCCATCGTGGACAGGCGCAGCCTCTGCCGCGGGTGCCAGGCTCATGAATGGCCCTTTGCGCCCACGCGATGGGCACGCGCACCGCCCAGCGTGATCCAGGCCAGGGCCACACCGATCAGCGCGCCCGTGGCCATGCCCACCACCATGGGCAGGGGCTTGCCCGTGGAGAACAGGCCCACGATCTGCATGGCCGCGGCGCCCGACAGCATCTGCAGCGTGCCCAGCAGCGCCGAGGCCGTGCCGGCAATGGCGCCGTGTTCCTCCAGCGCCAGCACCGAGGTCGTCGGTATCACCAGCCCCATCAGCGCGCTGGCCACGAAGTACAGGCCGATCAGCACGGCCAGCCGTTCACCGCCCAGCAGGTAGTAGGCCAGCAGCGACAGCATCACCAGGCCGGAGCCGGTGGCCGCCACCTTGACCACGCGCACCAGCCCGAAGCGCTGGCCCAGCCAGCCCGTGAACTGCGCCGCGCCGATGAAGGCGATGGCGTTCAGCCCGAAGGCCAGGCTGTACTGGGTGGAGCTCAGTCCGTAGTAATTGATCAGCACAAAGGGGGAGCCAGCCAGGTAGACGAAAAAGCCCGCCATGGCGCAGCCGCCGATGAAGACCAGGCCCAGGTAATGCCAGTCGCGCAGCAGCACGCCGTAGGCGCGCAGTGCGCCGGCCACGCTGCTGTCCAGCCGCGCGGCGGCCCCGCGCGTTTCCTTCAGGCCCATGAACACGGCCACCAGGCCGATCACGGCCGCCACGGCCACGGCCCAGAACACGCCGCGCCAGCTGCTGACGGCGATCACGCCGCTGCCGGCCAGCGGCGCCAGGATGGGAGAGACGCTGAACACCAGCATCAGCAGCGACATCATGCGGGCCGCCGCGTGGCCGGTGTGCAGGTCGCGCACCACGGCGCGCGGCACCGCCATGCCGGCGGCCGCGCCCAGGCCCTGGATGAAGCGCAGCACCACCAGGGTCTCGATGCTGGTGGCCATGGCGCAGCCGACGCTGGCCAGCGCGAACACGGTCAGGCCGAAGTACAGCGGCGGCTTGCGCCCCACCATGTCCGAGACCGGCCCGTACAGCAGCTGGCCCACGCCCAGCGAGAGGAAGAAGGCCGTCAGGCTGGCCTGCACCGCGCCCACCTGGGCGCCCAGGCTGCTGCCGATCTGGGGCAGCGCGGGCAGGTACATGTCGATGGCAAACGGGCCGATGGCCGACAGCAGGCCCAGGATCAGCACCAGGCGCAGCGTGTGGGAATCAGGGGAAGCGGGAGAAGAAGAGGAAGGCATAGACGCAGACATAGACGCGCCATTGTGGCGGCAAGCGCGCGGGGCTGCAGGGGGCTGCTCACATTTCCTGGGCATGCAGCCCAGCGCACCTGGCGCTGGCGGCTTGCCGCGGCACAAATTCAGAAGCCCGCAATCCTGTTACGCTCCGATACGAGATTGCCACCCAAGAGGCCAACCCACCTTTTCATCGCTGCCACCGCCATCGCCACTGCAACACACCATGCGCCCATCCCTGCCCTCCTTTCCACCGGCCCTGAATGCACTGCCGGGGCCCCTGCTCGCCGCCCTGCTGCTCGGTGTCTGCACGCTGGGTTCTGTCCAGGCAGCGCAGCGAGAGACACCGCAGGAGGCACAGCGCAGCCCCAGGCCTGGCGCCGCTCCTGTGCTGGAAGTATCCGAAGACGGCCGCGACGTGATCGACCGGCGCGCCCGCCTGCTGTGGCCACGCTGCGTGGAAGGCATGCACTGGAATGGCAAGACCTGCACGGGCCTGCCGGAGCTGCTCACGCACAAGCAGGCGCAGGCCCTGGCCGCCGAGCGGGCCAAGCAGGACGGCGTGCGCTGGCGCCTGCCGCGCGTCAACGAGATGCGCCGGCTGATCTCGCGCGACATCCGGCCGCAAGGCCTGTCGCCCGAACTGTTCCCGGGCGCACCGCGCGGCTGGCACTGGACGGGCACGGCAGCGGTGAACGCGCGGCCCGTCAACCCCTACAACTACAGCAATATCTCGGGCAGCGCCGGTACGCAGCTGTCGGCCCAGCAGGCCTGGGCCATCGACCTCGACAGCCTGGAGACGCGGCCCGACATGGGGCGCGGCAACCAGCTCATGGTGCGGCTGGTGCGGCCCCTGCCCTCCACGCCGCCCGATGAAAAGGCCGAGGCTCCCACCAGGCCGGCCCCCCACAGGCCGGACCCGGACGAGGAGGACTGACGCTCAGGCCGCGCGCAGCGAGGCCTTCAAGCTGGCGCCCAGTTCGGGCTTGTGCGCGAACGGATCGGTGGGATTGCGCCCCTGCACCACATCTTCCATGCGGGTCTGGACCGAGCCCAGCGCCTGCGGATGGCTGTAGATGTAGAACTGGTTGGCCGCAATGGCGTCGAAGACCTTCTGCGCCACATCGGTGGCCGTGACCTTGCCCGAGCCCACGGCCTTCTCGCTCATGGCCTGGCCGATCTTCTGGCTGGCCGTCAGCGGCTGGGCGGCCAGATGGCCGGGCCGGTTGCGCTCGCTGTGGCTGATGCCCGTGGGCACGAAGAAGGGGCACAACACGCTGGCGCTGATCTGGTCGGAGACCAGGGCCAGGTCCTGGTACAGCGTCTCGGTCAGGCTGACCACGGCATGCTTGCTGACGTTGTAGATGCCCATGTTGGGCGGCGCCAGCAGGCCGGCCATGCTGGCCGTGTTGACGATGTGGCCCTCGAAGGACAGGTCGGCCTTGGCCGCCTCCAGCATCATGGGCGTGAACAGCCGCACGCCGTGGATCACGCCCCAGAGGTTGACGCCCAGCACCCACTGCCAATCTTCCAGCGTGTTCTCCCAGACCAGTCCGCCCGCGCCCACGCCCGCGTTGTTGAACACGAAGTGCGGCGCGCCGAACTGCTGGCGCACCTCATCGGCCAGGGCCTGCATCTGGGCTGCGTCGGACACATCCACGCGGCGTGCCAGCACGCGCACGCCCTGCCCTTCGAACTCGGCGGCGGCCCTGTCCAGCGCCTCCTGCTGCACATCGACCAGCACCAGGTTCATGCCCAGCTTCGCGCCGATGCGCGCGCACTCCAGCCCGAAGCCCGAGCCCGCGCCCGTCAGCACGGCCGTCTTGCCCTTGAAGTTCTTGATCATTCCCTTGTCTCCTGGTCTTTGTGGTGGTTCAGATCAATTTGACGAGTTGCTTTCCGAAGTTCTTGCCCTTGAGCAAGCCCAGGAAGGCCGAGGGTGCGGAGGCAATGCCTTCGGCAATGCTCTCGCGCGGGCGCAGCTTGCCGGTGCCCACCAGGCGGCCCAGTTCCTGCAGCGCCTCGGGCCAGACTTCCATGTGCTCGCTGACGATGAAGCCTTCGATACGGATGCGGTTGATCAGGATGAGCGCGGGATTGGCCATGGGCAGCGGCGTGCCGTCGTAGCCCGCGATCATTCCGCACAGCGCGATGCGCGCAAAGGCATTGGTGCGCAGCAGCACGGCGTCGAGGATGTAGCCGCCCACGTTCTCGAAGTAGCCGTCGATGCCCTGCGGGCAGGCGTCCTTGAGCGCCTTGGCCATGGTCTTGGTGTCGGGGTGTTCGCGGTAGTCGATGCAGGCGTCGAAGCCCAGCTCCTCGGTGGCGTAGCGGCACTTCTCGGGGCCGCCCGCAATGCCCACCACGCGGCAGCCGCGTGCCTTGGCCAGGGCCGCGAAGGCGCTGCCCACGGCGCCCGTGGCGGCGCTGACCACCACGGTCTCGCCGGCCTTGGGGGCGATGATCTTCACCAGGCCGTACCAGGCCGTCACGCCGGGCATGCCCACGGCGCCCAGGTAGTGCGACAGCGGCACGTGGGTGGTGTCCACCTTGCGCAGCATGCCGGGCGCATCGCCATCGACCACGCTGTACTCCTGCCAGCCGCCCATGCCCACGACCTTGTCGCCGACCGCAAACTTGGGATGGCGGCTTTCCACCACCTCGCCCACGGTGCCGCCGATCATCACCTCGCCCAGCGGCTGCGGCTGGGCATAGCTCTTGCTGTCATTCATGCGGCCGCGCATGTAGGGGTCCAGGCTCAGGTAGTGGTGGCGCACCAGCACCTGGCCTTCGGCCAGCGCGGGGGTCTCGGTACTGACAAGGCGGAAATTGCTTTCCACGGCTTCGCCCTCGGGGCGGTTGTCGAGCAGGATCTGCTGGTTCACGGGCATGGGAAAACCTCCGGTGGCATCACAAACAATGGAACCAGTTCCCGGTGCTGCCGGGGCTGGCGTGTGGCATTGGGTATCTGGCAAATCGCCGTGCGGATCAGTCCGTGGCGAGGGTTGTCTCGGCGGCGGCCGGCTTGGCCACGCGCGGCATGTACTTGAACGTTCCGGTCGCATGGCTGCACAGCCGGCCCGAGGCATCGAACACGCGCGCCTCGGTATAGGCCATGGAACGCGTGCGGTGCAGCACCACGCCCTTGGCCACCAGCGGGCCGCGCGCCGGCTGCATGAAGCTGGTCTTCATCTCTATGGTCACGCAGCCCATGTCGCGCTGCAGGCTGCGTGCAGCCACGGCCATGGTCACGTCCAGCAGGGTCATGGTGGCGCCGCCGTGGGTCACGTCAAAGGTGTTCAGGTGCTCGGGGCGCGCCTCGAAGCGCAGCTCGGACTCCCCGTCCTCCATGCGGTGCAGGGTGAAACCCAGGTGGTCGACGAAGGGGATGGGGTGGCCAAAATCCAGCACGAAATTCTCCAGTTCGGATCGCAATGGAGCCGAGCATAAGGGCGCCGGCAGGC
This sequence comes from Delftia sp. UME58, assembly GCF_014170385.1. NCBI lineage: Bacteria > Pseudomonadati > Pseudomonadota > Betaproteobacteria > Burkholderiales > Comamonadaceae > Delftia > Delftia sp. UME58. The sequence continues at coordinate 32,928 of NZ_LZZV01000083.1, read as the reverse complement.
GCCACCGCGCGCGGCGGCCCGATCTGCGGGAAAAACTGTCACCTCGGCAGCAGCGCCGCTGCGGCTCAACCGCCCACCAGGGCGCTGACGCCGCCGTCCACGGCCACCCACTGGCCTGTGATGTGCTTGCCCGCGTCGCTGGCGTACAGCAGGGTCAGGCCCTTGAGGTCTTCGTCGTCGCCAAGGCGGCGCAGCGGGGCGTGGGATTTCATTTCATCCTCGCCCAGGGTCTCGATCAGCACGCTGGCCATCTTGGTCTTGAAGAAGCCCGGGCAGATGGCGTTGACGTTGATGCCGTGCACGCCCCACTCGCCGGCCAGCGCGCGCGTGAAGTTGATGACTGCGCCCTTGGAGGTGTTGTAGGCAATGGTCTTCATGCCCAGCGGGTTGCCGCCCAGCCCGGCAATGGAGGCCAGGTTGATGATGCGCCCGGTCTTGCGCGGGATCATGCTGCGCCGCGCGATCTGCTGGCTCAGCAGGAAGTAGCCGCGCACGTTGAGGTTCATCACCTTGTCCCAGGCGGCCACCGGGTGCTCCTCGGCCGGCGCGCCCCAGCTGGCGCCCGCGTTGTTGACGAGGATGTCCACCTGGCCCAGGCGCTCCAGGGTCTCGGCGGCCAGGCGCTCGATGTCGGCCTCGTTGGCGCAGTCGGCGGCAATCCAGCGGGCGTCTATGCCTGCGGCCTGCAGCTCGGCGGCGGCTTCCTCCAGGTCGGCGGCCTTGCGCGAACTCAGCATGATCCTGGCGCCCGCCTCGCCCAGCGCATGGGCCATCTGCAGGCCCAGGCCGCGCGAGCCGCCGGTCACCAGGGCGGTCTTGCCGGTGAGGTCGAAAAGTTGCTGCACATTGCGAGTCATTCGTCTGTCTCCTGCGCCGGGTCTTGTGTTCCGGTCATGGTTGGAATGGAGGGCGGCCATCCCCAAGCGGAACAGCCTGCAGCGGCGATTGTGCAAGCCGCCCTGCTGTGCCGCATGTCACATGCGTGTCCGGCCCGTCAATCCCCGAACAGCGAGCGCGTGCCGCCCCAGGCCGCCCCTTCGATCTCCAGCATGCGCAGCTTGGTCAGCGCACCTGCGCCGCCCGAGAAACCGCCCGGCTGGGCGCCGGCAGCCAGCACGCGGTGGCAGGGAATCACGGGCGCAAAAGGGTTGAGGCCCAGCGCCTGCCCCACGGCGCGCGACAGGCCCACCTCGCCCAACTCGCGCGCGATCTCGCCATAGGTGCGCGTATGGCCGGGCGCAATGGCGCGCGTCAGGTCATAGACGCGGCGGTGAAAGTCCGACACGCCGTGCCAGTCCAGTGCCAGCTCGGCCAGATCCGGCAGTGCCTCGCCTGCGGGCAGCATGTGCCGTGCCCGCAGATCGGGCAGCACCGGGCCGTCACGCAACTGCCGCGCGCTGGGCGCGGAAGGCTCCAAGGTCCACTCGCCATGGCCCGCCATGAGCACCTGCACGCCGGCGATGGCCTGTGCCACGCTGACCGGCAGGTCCTCGGTCCGCGCCGCTGCGGCGTAGCTGCCCGGTCTGCGCAATTGCACGCCGCGCAGCATGCGGGTGCGCGTGGCAGCGGGGCCGTCCACCTCGGGCAACTGAAAGGCCACCAGGCCGCAGGCGCCCCAGGCCACGCCACAGGGCCCCACGCGCGTGGCAAACAGCGCATGGCCCGTGGCCTCGGGGTCCCATGCCGGATGGCCGGTGCTCGATTCGTTCGTCATGGCAGTGCTTTTCTCCTGGCAGGCGATTGTGGCCGGATGCGGCCGGTTGCGCCCCGCCGCCAGCCGATTCGGGAAAACACTGTAAAAAAACACTGGTTTAATACTGGATGTGCAGCCAGTTATTACTGTATATTTCACCAGTCATCATTCCTCACCTCGTGAACCATGGACATGCAAGAAGCCGCCTTCACCGTCACCTTGTGTGACTACCCCAACCTGCCCGAGCAGGAACGCAACAAGGCCGAGGCACGCTATGCCCGCGTGCTCGAACGCCAGCTCGGCAGCGCCGAGCAGGTCAGTGAAACCCTGTACCTGGTAGAGGGCCTGGAAGACACGCCCCCTGAAGAAATCAGCGACGACGCCAAGCTCGCCTTCGCCCGCTGGATGAAGGCCGCGCGCGCCGCCACCGAGGCCGGCATGCAGGGCCTGGGCGACGGCGAATGCAGTTTCTTCGAGGTGCGGCGCGGCTGGCGGCATTGAGGCCCGCCTCTGGGGAACCCGCAACGCGGCCTGCGCAAGATGCGTCGGCAGGCCTCAGGCCTGCCCGCGCAGCTGCTCGCGCAGCAGGCGGCGGTTGAGCTTGCCCACGGCGGTCTTGGGGATCTCCTGGGCAAAGACCACGCGCTGCGGCTTCTTGTAGGAGGCCAGCTGGCCCGCCACATGGTCCATCAGCGCCTGGGGCTCGGCCGATTGGCCGGGCCTGAGCACCACCACGGCCGTGACCGTCTCCACCCATTTGTCATGCGGCGTGCCCACCACGGCGCACTCGCGCACGGCCGGGTGGGTCATGAGCGCGTTCTCCACCTCCAGCGGATAGACGTTGTAGCCGCCGCTGATGATCATGTCGGACTTGCGGTCCTTCAGGTGCAGAAAGCCGCACGCATCCAGCACGCCCACATCGCGCGTGCGCACCCAGCCATCGGGCGTGAAGGTCTCGGCCGTGAGCTGGGGCGCGCCGTGATAGCCGGCCACGGCCGAGGGCGCGCGCACGGTGATCTCGCCGGGTTCGCCAGCCGGCACATCGCGGCCCTGGTCGTCGAGCAGGCGCATTTCCACATCGATGCAGGGCTGGCCGCAGGCCGAGCCGATGAGTTCGTCCACATGGTCCTCGGGCCTGAGCACGGCCAGGCACAGCGGTACCTCGGTCTGTCCGTAGTACTGCCAAAAGCGCTGCCTGCCCCAATGGGCCATGGCCCGCTCCAGCACGGCGCGCGGCATGGGCGAGGCACCATAGATCACATACCGCAGCGCAGGCACATCGGCTTTTGCGAAGTCCGCGTGCTCCAGCAGCATCTGCAGCATGGTGGGCACCAGGTTGATGGCCGTCACGCGCTCGCGCTGCAGCGTGGCCAGGAACTGGCCGGGTTCGAACCCCGGCAGGATCACAGTGCGCGCGCCACGCAGCCAGAACGGCAGCACGAAGACACCGCTGGCATGGATCATGGACGCCGCGTGCAGCATGGCATCGCCCGGCGTGGCCGGCAGCAGGTTGAGCAGCACGTTGCGGCAGATGCCCGCATAGGAGGCCTGGGTGTGCTGGGCCGCCTTGAGCGTGCCCGTGGTGCCCGAGGTGAACAGCGTCAGCACCACATCGTCGGGCCCGACCTCGATGTCGGGCCCCTGTTCCGGCTGTCCCTGGGCCAGCGCCAGCAGGTCGGCCGATCCGTCAAAGGCCGCTCCCAGCCCCAGGCAGTCCAGGCCACCCATGGCTTCGCGCAGCGCCTGCGCGCGCGGCGCCAGCCCTTCGCCGAAGATCAGGTGCGTGCAGCCGGTCTCCCCCAGCATGGCCACATGCTCGGCCAGCGACAGCCGCGCATTGAGCGGCACGCGGTTGAGCCCGCCTTTGACGCAGGCGAAATCCAGCGGCACGCTGTACAGGCCATTGCCCAGCAGCAGGGCCACGCGCGAGCCCTGGCCCACGCCCGCCGCGTGCAGCGCATGCGCCAGCCGGCTGCTGAGGGCATCGACCTGGGCAAAGCTCAGGCTCTGGTCCCCATAGGTGACGGCGGTGCGCGGCCCGTGCTGGCGCGCGCCCCGACGGATCAATTCCAGATAGGTGGGTTGGCGCGCCTGTGCGCCGCCCGGCACGGTGTTCGAATGCATGTAGATCTCCTGCTGCCTCAATCCTCGAAGCGGCCATGGCGGCCCGCTCCTCCCACAAAACTGGCCGCACCGGCCTGGCCTTCGGCCACCACCATGGGCGTGCCCCGCGCGCCTTCGTTGCGCAGGGCCTCGGCCAGCGGCAGGTCCCATTGCGCATAGGCCGATGCGCGATCTGCCAGCATGCATTGCTGGGGAAATGCCGCGATCTGCCGCGCCAGCGCCAGCGCCTCGACCAAGGCGCCCTGGGGCGGCGCCACGCTGTTGACCAGGCCCATGGCCCGGGCCTCGGGCGCAGGCACGGCACGGCCCGTCAGAATCATGTCCAGGGCCCGGCCCATGCCCACGATGCGCGGCAGGCGCACCGTGCCGCCATCGATCAACGGCACGCCCCAGCGCCGGCAGAACACGCCGAAGACCGCGTCCTCGTCGGCCACGCGCAGGTCGGCCAGCAAGGCCAGTTCCAGGCCGCCGGCGACCGCGTAGCCGTTGACCGCCGCGATCAGAGGCTTGGACAGCGCCAGCCGCGTCGGGCCCATGGGCCCGGCACCGCCGCCTGCCGGGTCCAGTTCGTTGCGCAGGTCGGGATCGGACACGGCCCCCAGATCCGCGCCTGCGCAGAAGTGCCCGCCCGCCCCCGCCAGAATGGCCACGCGCAATGCCGGGTCTTCTTCAAAGCGCCCGAAGGCCTGGCGCAGTTCCTGCGCCATGGGCCGGTGCACCGCGTTGCGCTTGCCCGGCCGGTTCATGGTGATGACGCATACCGCACCATCGACCGCGAAATCCACGAATTCCATGCCTCAGCTCCTGAATAACGCTGTCCCGCCCGCGCCGGATGCCAGGTCCGGGACATGCTGCAATGCATGCTAGGAAGCATTGCAAGGTTTCACAACGATGGACAAGTCATGTAATGTCGTGTCGCCGCGCCCGAGCGGCCCCGACCTGATGCTGGACCTGCTGATGGCGCGCGGCCAGGCGCTGCCGGCCTCGGCCCTGCTGCGCGCGGGCGCGCTGCTCGGCCTTGGGGAAACCACGGTGCGCGTCAGCCTCACGCGGCTGGTGGCCCAGGGCAAGATCGCGCGGCACGGGCGCGGCAGCTACCAGGCGCAGGCCCAGGGTCCGTCGCTGTCGCGCACGGTGGATGGCTGGCGGCTGCGCGAGTCGCGGCGCACGCCCTGGCAGGGACGATGGCTGGCCGTGCACGATGCGGCCGTGCCGCGCTCGGACAAGACACGCTGGCGCCACCACCAGCTGGCCCTGGGCTTGCGCGGCTTCGCCATGCTGGAGCAGGGCCTGCTGGTGCGCCCCGACAATCTCGCCGGGGGCTTGGCGGTCCAGCGCGAGGAACTGCACGCCCTGGGCCTGTCGGGATCGGCCCTGATGTTCCTGGCGCAGGACTTCGACGAGGCCACGCTGGCCCGGGCTCGCGCTCTGTGGGATGTGCGGGCGCTGCAGTCGGCCCACCGCCACTGGTTGGGCGTGGTACAGGCCAGCCATGCGCGCCTGGACGGCATGCCCCTGCCCTCGGCCCTGCGCGAATCCCTGCTGCTGGGCCGCCAGGCCATCGCCCACCTGCTGCGCGACCCGCTGCTGCCCGAGGAGTTGATGCCTTCGAACGCGCGCCAGGCGCTGCATCAGGCCCTGCGGACCTACCAGGACAAGGCACTGGAACTGTGGCTGCGCTGGCTGCAAGACGGCGGGGCGTCCTGAGGCTTTGCAAACTGCATACACTTGCGGGCTTCGCGCCGGCAGCGGCCAGCGCCTTCCCCCTGTCTTCGATCTCCCATGCAAGCCCTGCTCGACGCCATCGCCCGGATGGAACCCTCCACCGACGCCCAACGCATCTTCCATGGACGCGGAGGACTGCACCCTGGCTGCGAACATCTGGCGCTGGATATCTTCCCCCCTGTGCTGGTGCTGACCAGCTTCGCGCCGCTGGACGCCGATGCCCTGGCCGCCATCGGCGACGCGCTGGGCCGGCGCTGGGGTGAAATCGCTGCCGGCCAGCCCCTGAACTGGGTCTACCAGCTGCGCCAGAGCGCCGCCCCCGCCGAGACACGCCTCATGGCCGGCGAAGTGCCCGACCCCCATGTGGTGACCGAGGCCGGGACCCGCTATCGCGTGCACGTGCTGCGGGGCCAGAACCACGGCCTGTTCCTGGACATGGCCGAGGGCCGGCGCTGGGTGGGCGCGCATGTGGCCGCCCATCCCGAGCATCGCCACGGCCTCAAGGTACTCAACCTGTTCGCCTACACCTGCGCCTTCTCGGTGGTGGCGCTGCAGGCCGGCGCCCGCCAGGTGGTGAACATGGACATGGCCCAGGGCGCGCTGGCCACGGGCCAGCAGAACCACCGGCTCAACGAGCTGTCGGGCGCCAGCTTCCTGGCCCACGACATCTTCAGCAGCTGGGGAAAGATCACGCGCGGCGGGCCCTACCATCTGATCGTGGTGGACCCGCCCAGCTACCAGAAGGGCAGCTTCGTCGCCACCAAGGACTATGCCCGCCTGATGCGCCGCCTACCCGACCTGCTGCGCCCCGGCGGCCATGTGCTGCTGTGCCTGAACGCGCCCGAGATGGGCACGTCCTTCCTGCGCGAGCACATGCGCGAGCATGCGCCCGAGCTGGAATTCGTGGAGCGCGTGGCCAACCCGGGCGCCTTCGCCGACATCGATCCCGAACGCAGCCTCAAGGTGCTGGCCTACCGCGCACCCGCGTCCACGGCCTGATCGCCAGGCTCTTTTCCTGGAGCAGGTTGGTATCTCGCGTCCTCATTCCACAGGCAGGCCATGCTGCCCGTTGGCGGTGCTGACAAGGAAAGCAGCGTGGGGGCAGGAGCGCGGCATCCATAGAATTCATCGAGAAGGAGGAGAAAGTGGCGTCCAGAAAGACTGTGCGAAAGGCGGCACCAGCGCCGCCGCAAGTGGCCGCTGCGATACAGCGAGAGCCAGGGTCGGTGCCGCCGGACGCGCAGGGACACTGGCAGCAGTTCAGCAGAGCATCACTGTGGCTTAACGACAGGGCCCTGCCTATGTCAGGTCTCATGCTGTCCATCGCCATGCTCTACATGCTCTCCTTCATACAGCAAGAGAAGGTTCCGCTGAGCATCACCTCCTCCACGATGATCACGGCCCTGCCATCGCTGTTCGTGCTGCTGGTCCTGCTCATCGCTCTGTTGACCGGCTTTCTGCTGTCCCCGACGCTGGCACTGTTCACCCCCATGACGCCGCAGGGTTCCAAGCGCTTGATCGATCTGCTGCAAGGACAGCACGATAAGCCCAGCCAAGGCCGACAGCCTGCTGTCTCCAAGGCCATCATTGGCGGCTGGCTCCTGTCTCTCGCGCCTCCCGGAGTGGCCCTGGGAATAGTGGAGTTGCTACCCATGCAGTGGCTCGACGAGTATTCGATCTGGCTGGAACTGGCGTTCTTGCTCATGTGCCCCGCACTGGCCGTCCTGATCCTGTGGGTCGCCATTCGGTTCCATCCACAGGTGCCGAAATGGCGCGAGACATCTTGGAGCTTTCGGGGCCTGCTGATGGCGACCATGCTACCCCAGCTCGTGCTCATGACCTATGTGGTCATGCTGGCCGCGCGCGCGACCCATGGCAATGGAGGCAGCCTCGGAATACTGGCACTGTGTACTTTGACAGGCGCTGTCGGCTTGGGCTTGCTCCAACTCGCCGGAGCCCGGCTCATCGCCGTCGTAACGAAGCCAGGCGACTCTCTGGCAGGAGCTGCGCTGCTGAGCATAGGCCTTGTCGCGCTCCTTGGCATCTATCCGCCGTCGGGCGCCCTGCTGGCGGGGGCGGCACTACAGATAACAGCATCAGGTGCTAGAACATGTGCGGTGCTATCGTGGACGCCCGAGGGGGCCAAGGCCCTGCCTCGACTCAAAGACAGCGCCTTTCCCAATGACACCCTTCCTCTACGCATTCTGGTCGAGTCCGATGGTCATTTCCTGGTTCGTGCAATAGGCGAGAAAAGCAAGCGCGTGGATTTCATACCTCGCTCGGTGGTAACGGGCATCCATGAATGCCCGGCAGTGCGCTCAGGCCCGCCCCCCGCAGCAAACCCCGCTTGAAGCGATCCACGCCCGGCCAGCCATGAGCAGGCGGACAGGCCACTACAGCCGCCCCCACTCGCGCAGGCGCCGGTACAGCAGCCCGCGCGAGACGCCCAGCATGCGGGCGGCCTGCGAGATATTGCCCTGGCAGCGGGCCAGGGCCTGCTCGATCAGCTCGCGGCTGGCCTCGCCCAGGGAGGACGGCGCCTCGGCGGGTGGCGGCAGGGCCTCGATGGCCGGCAGCACCTCCTCGACCTGGGAAGATCCCTCATCCAGCCGCGCCTCCATCCACAGCGTCAGCCCCGTGGGCAGCATCTGCGGGCGTGCCTGGCCGTGGTGGGCCAGCTCCAGCAGCCGGTTCAGGCCCAGGCCGAAGACTTCCTCTGCCGCCAGCCCTTCGGGAGGCCGGCGCGGGCAGTCGAACAACTGGGCACCCACGCCGTTGAACCAGCGCACCATGCCTTCGCCATCCACGGCGGCCAGCCCTTCCAGCGGCGTGCCGAACATGCTGCGGCTGGACTGGAAGCGCAGCAGCAGGTGCATGCGTGCGGCGCCCACCAGCAGCCGGTTCTCGATGCAGGTGGCGTACATGTGGGCCATGGCGCCCGCATCGAAGCGAAAGGGGCCCGCCTCGCTGCTCAGGTCCAGCATGGCCACGGTGCGCCCGCTGGCGTCGCGCACGGGCGCGGCCGCGCAGTGCAGCGAGGCCAGGCAGCGGAAGAAATGCTCGCCGCCGCGCACATGGCAGACCTCGCCCGTGCGCACGGCCACGCCGGGTGCGCCCGTGCCCACGGCATCCTCGGCAATGTTCACGCCCACGCGCGCGGCAGTGAGCAGCAGCGGGCCATCGCCCGGCGTGGGGCGCGAGGCGATCAGCACCACGCCCTCGCTGCAAGTAAGCATGGCGCGCGCCTGGCTGCCCGCGATCACGGTCTCGAGTTCGGCGATGGGGTCGCGCGCCGCCTCGATCAGCGCGCGGTTGCGGGTCAGCAAGGTGGCCGTGCGGATCTTGCTGACCGGGTCGAAGCTGATCTTCTCGTCGGGGCTGCGGCTGGCGCCCAGGCAGCGCGTCCAGGACTGCAGCACGGGCTCGGACACCAGGCCCGAGGGGCGCTCGCCACGCTCGAAATAGCGCTCGCGCGCCAGCGCCACCCGGTCCTGGCGCGTGGCATAGAAGGGGTTGGAGGGCAGTGGGGCGGGAGGCGGCTGTTGCATGACGGACATCAAAACTGCCGCGATTGTTGTTCCGCCACGGCACAGGACAGCACTAGGGAAATCACCCGTGTTGGAACGGATTGCCGGGCTCGGTAACCTCGGGCATCGCCACAGGCCCGCCCGCAATGACACGCTCCCCACACAGCACAAGACACACCCTCCCCGCCCTGCCCACCCTGGGCGCCGCACTGGCCTGTACGCTGCACGCCCTGCCCGCCCACGCGGCGGACGCAGCGCGGGACTCCAGCGAGGCCCTGCTCGCCCCCGTGGTCATCACGGCCAGCCAGCCCGGCGCCGGCCCCGACCTGTGGGGCGCCACGGCCGCCATCGACAGCGTGGACGGCACGGTGCTGCGCGAGGGGCAGATGCAGATCAACCTGTCCGAGAGCCTGGCGCGCGTGCCGGGCCTGGTGGTGCTGAACCGCCAGAACTTCGCCCAGGACCTGCAGATCTCGGTGCGCGGCTTCGGCGCGCGCTCCACCTTTGGCGTGCGCGGGCTGCGCCTGTACGTGGACGGCATCCCGGCAGGCGCGCCCGATGGCCAGGGCCAGGCCGCCAACTTCACGCTGGGCAATGCGGCACGCATCGACGTGGTACGCGGCCCGGCCGCCGTGCTCTACGGCAACAGCGCAGGCGGTGCGCTGCTGCTGTACACCGAAGATGGCGAGGAACCCGGCCTGTGGCGCAGCGGCATGGCCGTGGGGCCGGACGGGCTGTGGCGCCTGTCCACCCAGCTGCGCGGCACGATCGGGGGCGGAAAGCCGGACCAGGCGGATGGCGGCTCCGCCCCCTGGCGCTATGCCATTCACATCGAGCGCTTCGCCACCGACGGCATGCGCCCCCAGTCGGCCGCCGACCGCAGCACGGCCCACATGAAGCTGTCGCGCAAGCAGGGCGACGACCAGTGGCTGCTGCAGTACCAGGAGCAGCGCGCCAGCGCCCAGGACCCGCTGGGCCTGACACGCGCCGAGTTCGAGGCCGACCCCGGCCAGACCACGGCCAGCGCGCTGCGCTTCAATACGCGCAAAAGCGTGCGCCAGCGCCAGCTGGGTGCCGCCTGGCAGCACCAGTTCGGCGCGGGCCGGCGCCTGGAACTCATGGCCTATGCGGGGACGCGCTCCGTGCTGCAGTACCAGTCCATTCCCGTGGCCACGCAGGCACCGCCCTCGCATTCAGGCGGCGTGATCGACCTGGACCGCGACTACGCAGGCTTGAACCTGCGCTGGCGCAGCACCCATGAGGATGTGGCCGGCGGCCGGCTGGACTGGTCGGCGGGCCTGGCCTACGACTGGCAGGGCGAAACCCGGCGCGGCTACGAGAACTTCATCGGCAGCCAGCTCGGCGTGCAGGGCCGGCTGCGCCGCGACGAACGCAACCAGGCACGCTCCGCCGACCCCTACCTGCAGGCCGAATGGAGCACGCAGAGCCTGGCCCTGAGCGCCGGCCTGCGCCAGGCGCGCGTGCGCTACCGCTCCGAGGACCACTACATCGCAGCCGGCAATGGCGACGACAGCGGCAGCATGGCCTGGCGCGGCTGGCTGCCCTCGCTGGGCCTGCGCGTCAACCTGCTGCCGGACCTGGTGGCCCACGCATCGGTGGGCCGGGGCATGGAGACGCCCACGCTCAACGAAGTGGCCTACCGGCCCGGTGGCCAAAATGGCATGAGCAGTGGCCTGAACACCGGCCTGGCCGCCAGCGCCCACAACACCGTCGAGGTCGGCCTGCGCGGGCGCCACGGCAACGCGGGCTGGAACCTCACGCTGTTCGAGACCCATACCCAGCGCGAACTCACCGTGCTGTCCAACATGGGCGGGCGCGCCACCTACCAGAACGCAGGCCGCACGCTGCGCCGGGGGCTGGAATTTTCGGGCAACGCCCAATGGGGACGGCTGACGGCCAGCACCGCCCTGACCCTGCTGCAGGCCCGCTACCGCGACAGTTTCCTGACCTGCGAGGCCACGCCCTGCACCACGCCCACCGCCCCGGTGGATGCCGGCGCGCGCCTGGCCGGCACCGCGCCGCGCCGCCTGTGGAGCGAGCTGGCCTGGCAGCTGTCGCCGCAATGGACCTGGACCGTGGACATGCTGCACAGCGGCCCCGTGGCCGTGAACGACCGCAACACCGACCGCGCGGCCGGCTACACCGTCTGGGGCTCCAGCCTGCGCTGGTCACGGCAATGGCAGCAATGGAGCGCCCAGACCTTTGTACGGCTGGACAACCTGTTCGACCGGCGCTTTGCAGGGTCGGTCATCGTCAACGAGGGCAACCAGCGGTTCTTCGAACCGGGTGCGGGCCGTGGGCTGTCGGCCGGGGTGACGGTCAGCCGGACGTTCTGAGCTGTTCCACGGCGGTACAGATCCGCCCCCGGGAAAATCCGAATGTTGTGACACGAGGCCGCTTTTTTTATCGTCTCCCACATGGTGCCCTTGCCCCCCAGCGCCATGCACGCAAAAACAAACCATACAGGAGACGAGACAACATGAAGACCCACGTGCTTTCCTCCACGCTGCTGGCCGCCGGCCTGGCGCTGGCCCTGCCGGGCGCCGCCCTGGCGCAGGCCGGCCTGCCGAGCAAAGGCTCGCCCGAGCACATACGCGCCGTCACCTCGCGCATCGACTCGCAGAGCATCCGCGACAACGCACGCAGCTCCAAGGACTGGCCCAGCCACGGCATGGACTACAGCGAGACGCGCTTTTCCAAACTCAGGCAGCTGGACACGGCCAATGTGAAGCGGCTGGGCCTGGTCTGGTCGTATGACCTGGAATCCACGCGCGGCGTGGAGTCCACGCCCGTGGTCGTCGATGGAATCATGTACGTCACGGCCAGCTGGAGCGTGGTGCATGCGGTGGACGTGCGCACCGGCAAGCGCCTGTGGAGCTACGACCCCGGCGTGGACCGCGCCAACGGCTTCAAGGGCTGCTGCGACGTGGTCAACCGGGGCGTGGCGGTCTACAAGGGCAAGGTGTATGTGGGCGCCTTCGATGGCCGCCTGGTGGCGCTGGACGCGGCCACGGGCCAGAAGGTCTGGGAGCAGGACACCATCATCGACCGTGCCTACTCGTACACCATCACGGGCGCGCCGCGCGTCATCAAGGGCAAGGTGCTGATCGGCAACGGCGGCGCCGAGTACGGCGTGCGCGGCTATGTCACGGCCTATGACGCCGAGACCGGCGCGCAGCAGTGGCGCTGGTTCACCGTGCCAGGCGACCCGTCCAAGCCGTTCGAGAACGAGGCCATGGCCCGCGCCGCCAAGACCTGGGATCCGGCCGGCAAGTGGTGGGAGGCCGGCGGCGGCGGCACGGCCTGGGACACCATGGCCTATGACCCCGAGCTCAACCTCATGTACATCGGCACGGGCAATGGCTCGCCCTGGGCGCAAGCCAAGCGCAGCCCGGCCGGTGGCGACAACCTGTACCTGGCCAGCATCGTGGCGCTGAACCCCGATACGGGCGAGTACGTCTGGCACTACCAGGAGACGCCGGGCGACAGCTGGGACTTCACCTCCACCCAGCCCATGGTGCTGGCCGACATCAAGATCGGCGGCAAGCCGCGCAAGGTCATCCTGCATGCGCCCAAGAACGGCTTTTTCTTCGTCATCGACCGCACGAACGGCCAGTTCATCTCGGCCAAGAACTTCGTCGATGTGAACTGGGCCAGCGGCTACGACGCCAAGGGCCGGCCCATCGAGACACCGATCGCGCGCAGCGGCGACCGCGCCCGCGACGTGATTCCCAGCCCCTTCGGCGCGCACAACTGGCATTCCATGTCCTACAGCCCCGACACGGGCCTGGCCTACCTGCCGGCCCAGCATGTGCCGCTGACGCTGCAGGACAACAAGAACTGGAAGTTCAACGGTGGCTCCCTGCCCGAGCCGCACAGCAACATCGGCTGGAACACGGCCACGCTGATCAACATGGAGCCGCCCAAGAGCACGCCCTTCGGCCGCCTGATCGCCTGGGACCCGGTGGCGCAAAAGGAGCGCTGGCGCGTGGAGCATGCCTCGCCCTGGAACGGCGGCACGCTGGCCACGGCGGGCAACCTGGTGTTCCAGGGCACGGCTGACGGCCGCTTCGTGGCCTATGACGCGCGCAACGGCAAGAAGCTCTGGGAAAAGCCCACGGGCACGGGCGTGGTGGCCGCACCCATCACCTATGAGGTCGATGGCCGGCAGTACGTCTCCATCGCCGTGGGCTGGGGCGGCGTCTACGGCCTGGCCGCGCGCCACACCGAGCGCAAGGGCCCGGGCACGGTCTACACCTTCGCGCTGGACGGCAAGGCCGAGGCGCCCGCCTTCGTCGCCTACCAGCAGGGCAAGCTGCTGCAGGGCGTGCCCTACGACAAGAGCCTGGTGGCCGAAGGCACGGCCCTGTACGTCAGCAACTGCGCCTTCTGCCACGGCGTGCCCGGCGTGGACCGGGGCGGCAACCTGCCCAACCTCGGCTACCTGGACCCGGCCTATATCGAGCACCTGGACAAGTTCATCTTCAAGGGCCCGGCCATGTCGCGCGGCATGCCCGACTTCACGGGCAAGCTGAGCATGGACGACGTGGAAAAGATCAAGGCCTTCATCCAGGGCACGGCCGACGCGGTGCGGCCCAAGTAGGCAGCCCGGGCCGCCCCACTCCCTCCCCCACCTCTCACAGGCATATCCCCGGCCCTGCTGCCCCGCAGCAGGCCAGGGACGGCCTTTGCCTGAAAACCCCCAAACAGGAATCCCGCCATGCGATTCAAACCCCGTCAACGCGCATCACTGGCCCTCGCAGCCGCGGCCGCAATGGCCGCCAGCACGGCCTTCAACGCCCACGCCGTCGATATCGACGCAGGCGACTACACCGCCCTGCCTCCGGGCACCACGCTGGGCATGGTCTATTACCAGCACGCCACGCGCGACAGCCTCTACGCCAATGGCGAGCAGGCGCCGATACGGCCGAGGCTGACCTCGGACATCGGCATAGCGCGCGGCGTGCACTTCATGAAGCTGGGCGACTATGTGATCGACCCGCAGTTCCTGCTGCCCTTCGGGCGCCTGTCGGCCTCGCGCGATATCGCGGCCATGGGCAGCAATACCGGCGTGGGCGACCTGATGCTGGCCGCCACCCTGTGGCTGACAAAGCCCGGCGACAAGGAGCACTTCGGCATCACCCCCTTTGTCTGGCTGCCCACGGGCCAGTACAACCGCAACGACCCGCTGAGCCTGGGCGAGAACCGCTGGAAGGCCGCCCTGCAGGCCGGCTGGATCAAGCCGCTGGGCAAGAGCGTGACCATGGACCTGGCGGCCGATGTCACCGTCTTCGGCAAGAACGACGACTTCGGCGCCAACAGCGCCACGCTCAAGCAAAAGGCGCAGTTCCAGTTCCAGGGCCTGCTGCGCTACCACCTGTCGGAGACCTCGGACCTGCGCCTGGGCCTGTCGCACCTGACGGGCGGCGAGACCCAGGTCAACGGCGTGGCGCAAGGCGACCGCCAGTCCACCACCAAGGTCTCGTTCGGCGGCGCGGTCTTTGTCGCGCCCAAGACGCAGCTGCTGGCCACCGTGGGCCGCGACCTGCATGTGCGCCAGGGCTTCAAGGAGAACGCCCGCATCAACCTTCGTCTACTGCAAGTGTTCTGACCCCCCGGTCCCCCGACCTCTGTCCATCCACCAAGGAGCGAACCATGAACCTCAGCGATATCCAGCACCAGATCACCGAGCGCGCCAGCGCCTTCCTCAACCGGGGCACGCATGACCTCTTCATCGACGGCCAATGGGTGGCGGCCCGGACCGGCCAGCGCCTGTCCACCGTCAACCCGGCCACCGAGGCCGTGATCGCCGAAGTCGCCAGCGCCGGCCCTGCCGACGTGGACCTGGCCGTGCGCGCCGCCCACCGCGCGCTGCACCTGGGCCCCTGGGGCCGCATGCGCCCCGTGGAGCGCGAGCGCCTGATGCTGCGCCTGGCCGACCTCATGGAGACCCATGCCCAGGCCCTGGCCGAGGTCGAATCGCTGGACAACGGCAAATCCGCCGCCATTGCGCGCGCCGTGGACATCGCCATGGCCATCGACTCCATCCGCTACATGGCCGGCTGGGCCACCAAGATCGAGGGCATGACGCACGAGCACTCCGTGCCCTTCGCGCCCGAGGCCCAGATGTTCACCTACACCCGGCGCGAGCCCGTGGGCGTGGTTGCCGCCGTCGTGCCCTGGAACTTCCCCCTGCTCATGGCCACCTGGAAGCTGGCGCCCGCGCTGGCCGCAGGCTGCACCCTGGTGCTCAAGCCTGCCGAGCAGACGCCGCTGACCGCGCTGATGCTGGCCGAGCTGATCCAGGAAGCGGGCTTTCCGCCCGGCGTGTTCAACGTGGTCACGGGCGACGGCCCCGGCACGGGTGCGCCCCTGGTCTCGCACCCGCTGGTCAACAAGGTCAGCTTCACGGGCTCGACCGAGGTGGGCAAGCTCATCGGCCATGCCTGCATGGACAACATGACGCGCATCACGCTGGAGCTGGGCGGCAAGTCCCCCGTCATCGTGCTGGACGACTGCGACCCGGCCGCGGCGGCAGCGGGTGCGGCCAATGCCATCTTCTTCAACCACGGCCAGGTCTGCTGCGCGGGCTCGCGCCTGTACGTGCACAAGAGCATGTTCGACCGCGTGGTGGCCGACGTGGCCGACCAGGCCGCCAGGCTCACCCTGGGCCATGGCCTGGACCCCAGCGCGCAGATGGGCCCGCTGGTCTCGCAGGAGCAGATGGAGCGCGTCTGCAGCTACATCGACATTGGCCGCAGCCAGGGCGCCGAGGTGGTGACGGGCGGCGCCCGCGCAGGCCAGCGCGGCTACTTCGTGCAGCCCACGGTGATGACCGGCGTGCAGCACGACCACCGCGTCGCCCGCGAGGAGATCTTCGGCCCCGTGCTCGTGGCCATGCCCTATGACGACCTCGACGAAGTCGCCGCCTGGGCCAACGACACGCCCTACGGCCTGGGCGCCAGCATCTGGTCCAACAACCTGTCCAAGGTCCACCGCCTGATCCCCAAGATCCAGTCCGGCACGGTCTGGGTCAACTGCCACAGCACGCTGGACCCGGGCATGCCCTTCGGCGGCTACAAGCAGTCCGGCATGGGCCGCGACATGGGCCGCACCGCGCTGGATGCCTATCTGGAGACCAAGTCGGTGTTCATCAATCTGTGAGCCGGATACGGCGGGCCGCTCCCTGGCCCGCCTGCACCTGGCATCAGGATGCCTCCGAATACCCCTTGGGCCATCCCCCCGGCCGGTCGCAGCATTCCTCCCAGCCCAGCTTGCGCGAGGTGTGGCCTATGCCGGGGTTGAAGGTGTTGGTCGGGTCCAGCTCACGGTAGAAGCCTGCCAGCGCGGGCTTGGCCACGTACAGGTGGCCCACGTTGTGCTCGGCCGGGTACTCGGCGCGGCGCGCGTCCAGCAGTTCCCACATGCGGTGCTCCATGGCCAGCGGGTCCACGCCCTTCTTGACGATGTAGTCCTGGTGGAAGACATGGCAGAAGAAGTGGCCGTAGTAGAGCTTGTGGACCATGTCGCGCTCGACCTCGGCGGGCAGCTGCTCCACCCATTCGCGGTCGTTGCGGCGCAGGGCAACGTCCAGGGCGACGATGTCCTCCACCTGGGCGCGGTGCACCTCGCGGTAGCGGATGGCCGCGCCTGCGATGGCGAAGCGGTGCAGGAAGGCCTTGCGCCCCTCGTCGGCATCGCACTCGAACCAGCCGCCCGTGGTGCTGCCGCTGAAGTGCCGCATGAGGAATTCACGCGTGGCCTCGGCCGTGTCGTTGGACACGCGCACCAGCAGGTGGTGCTCGTAGCGGTCACGCCACTGGCGCATGCGCGCGGGCAGATGGCTGGGCAGCAGGTTGGTCAGCGCCTGGATCACGCGGTCGGTGACGCCGCGCAGTCCGAAGCGCTCGAAGAAGCCGTCCACGCGGCTCTTGAGGGCGAAGGCGGCCGGCACCCTGGCCGTTCCGAAGCGATCGATCAGCAGGAAGGTGTCCTTGCCGTATTTCTCGCCGATGTCGTAGGCCGTGCGGTGGATATACTCGCCCGCGATCGGCAGGCGCGGCAGCGCGGTCAGCAGCTCGCGGCGCACGGCCGTGAGGTCGTCGGGCGCATTGCTGCCTATATAGAACACGGTGCTGGGCTCCTTGGGAAAGGTGTCCAGCCGCACGGCGAACAGGCACAGCTTGCCGGCCGAGCCCGAGGCCTCGAACAGGCGTGAGGGGTCGGCATTGAAGCGCGCGGGCGTGTCCTCGTCCACGGCGCGCACGGCCTCGGCATAGCGCGGGTCGGAGGCGGCGCGCTGCGCATCGTGGGCGATATCGGATTCGGTGTAGTCGCCGTTTTGCAGCCGCGTGAGGATTTCCTCGGGCGTGCGGCCCAGGGCGATGCCCAGGTGGTTGACGAGTTCCAGCGAGCCGTCGTCGCAGACGCGCGCGTACAGCGCCAGCTCGGTATAGGCCGGGCCGCGCCGCACCAGGGCGCCGCCCGAGTTGTTGCAGATGCCGCCCAGCACCGAGGCGCCGATGCACGACGAGCCGATCACCGAATGCGGCTCGCGCCCCAGCGGCGCCAGCGCCTGCTCCAGCCGGTCCAGCGTGGCGCCGGGCAGGCAGACCACCTGGGCGCCGCCGCCAATGACCTGCACGCCGGTGATGCGCAAGGTGTTGATGAGCACGATCTCGCGGTCATAGCCAGCGCCGTCGGGCGTGGAGCCGCCCGTCAGGCCCGTGTTGGCGGCCTGCATGATGACGATGCGCCCGGCCGCCACGGCGGCCTGCACCACCTTCCACTGCTCCAGCAGCGTCGCGGGCCGTACCACGGCCAGCACCGGCCCTTCGCCCGTGCGGTGGCCCTTGCGGAAGCGGCGCGTGGCCTGGTCGTCGGTGAGCACATGGGCGGCGCCCACGGCTTCGCGCAACTGCAGCAGCAGGGTCTCGCGGGAGACGGCCGGGGTCTGCAGCGCGCTCATGGCTGGCGCACCAGCAGGTCGCCGGTGATGTCGGATACCTTGCTCACGCTGGTCAGCGTCATGGCCACGCGCATTTCCTTTTCCAATAGTTCCAGCAGGTGCTTGACGCCGGCCTCGCCGGCAGCGGCCAGCGCGTAGATGAAGGCACGGCCGATCATGGCGCAGTCGGCGCCCAGGGCGATGGCGCGCACCACGTCCAGTCCGTTGCGGATGCCGGAGTCGGCCAGGATCTTGATCTGGCCCTTGACCGCATCGGCAATGGCCGGCAGCGCGCGGGCCGAGGACAGCACGCCGTCGAGCTGGCGGCCGCCATGGTTGGAGACGATGATGCCGTCGGCGCCAAAGCGCACGGCATCCTTGGCGTCCTCAGGGTCCAGGATGCCCTTGATGACCATGGGGCCCTTCCAGAAGGCGCGTATCCATTCGAGATCCTTCCAGGAGATGGAGGGATCGAAGTTGGCGCCCAGCCAGCCGATGTAGTCGGCCAGGCCCGTGGGGCTGCCCCGGTAGGCCGAGATGTTGCCCAGGTCATGCGGGCGGCCCAGCAGGCCCACGTCCATGGACCAGGCCGGATGCGTGACCGACTGCCAGTAGCGGCGCATGGCGGCATTCGGGCCGCTCATGCCCGAATGCGCATCGCGGTAGCGCGCGCCGGGCACGGGCATGTCCACGGTGAAGACCAGGGTGGAGCAGCCGGCCGCCTGGGCACGCTCCAGCGCGTTCTGCATGAAGCCCCGGTCCTTGAGCACGTAGAGCTGGAACCACATGGGGCGCTTGATCTTGGGCGCTACCTCTTCGATGGGGCAGACCGATACCGTGGACATGGTGAAAGGAATGCCATGGGCGTCGGCCGCGCGCGCGGCCTGAACCTCGCCGCGGCGGCGGTACATGCCCGTCAGGCCCACGGGCGACAGCGCCACGGGAATGGACAGCTTCTCGCCGAACAGCTCGATGCTGGTGTCCAGCCGGCTCATGTCCTTGAGCACGCGCTGGCGCAGCGCCACGGCGGCCAGATCTTCCACATTGCGGCGCAGCGTCTGCTCGGCATAGGCGCCGCCGTCGATGTAGTGGAACAGGAAAGGCGGCAGGCGCTTTTGCGCCGCCGCACGGTAGTCGGAGGTGGAGGAGATGATCATGATGGTGGTCTCATGTCTTTCAAAATAGGTCAACAGGACGCTGGCCTGGGGCGATCTCGCATGAGACTGGCGCACCCCAACCCAGGGACACCGAGGAAGGGCCTACGCCGGCCGCACCGCCCCGCACCGAGGGTGTCGTCCCCCTCCCTCGCGAAGCGAGCAGAGAGGGGGAAGGCGCGCAGCGACTCAGGGGGAGCTTCATTTCAGCGGCAGCCGCATGGAGCGCTCGCGCCGCGCGCGGTCCTCGTCAAGGCGCTGGATGGTGGTGCGCACATGCTCCAGGTGCTCGCCGATGCATTCGCGGGCGCGCTGCGGGTCGCCGTCCAGGATGGCCTGCATCAGGCTCTGGTGCTGCACGGTCAGCTCCTGCAGGGTCTGGGGCGCGCTCAGGCGAAACATGTCATGGCGGTTGCGCTCCACCGTGGACAGCACCACGGTGAACAGGCTGTGCATGACCTGCACCAGCACCAGGTTGTGCGAGGCCTCGGCAATGGCCAGGTGGAACTGCGCATCGGCGCGCGCCGCCAGCTCGGCGTGGCCGCTTTGCTGGTGCTGGATCATCACCTCGAAGCAGCGCTGGATATGGTCCTTGTCGCGCTCCGTGGCGCGCTGGGCGGCCAGCCAGGCCGTGCTGGTCTCCAGCGCATGGCGGGTTTCCAGCACGTCGTAGCGGTAGTGGGAGTCGGACTCCATGAGGCCGGCCAGCGGCCGCATGGCGTCCTTGAGCCAGTCCGCAGGCTCGGCAGCCGGCGCCGGCTCCTGCAGGTAGGTGCCATCGCCGCGCCGCGCCGCCAGCACGCCCTGGCTGGTCAGCTTCTGTATGGCCTCGCGCACCGAGGTGCGCGAGACACCCAGCTCGGCCGCCAGTTGCCGTTCCGCGGGCAGCCGCTGTCCGGGCTGCACTCCGCTGGCCTGCACCAGGGCAAGCAATTTCTCGACAACTTGATCGGCAACGCGCATGGGGATTCTCAGAATTGGTTTTCAGTGATTCACGGCGCTATGCGCCAGCCTCATCGCATGAAACCCGCACTGCCCAAGCCAGGGACACCGAGCAAGGGCCGCCCCGCCGCGAGGGTGTCGTCCCCCTCCCCCGCGAAGCGGGTAGAGAGGGGGAAGGCGCGCAGCGCCTCAGGGGGTGTTTCATGTCAATACCCCGGGATCATCCACGTAAACACATAGGCTTGCAGCGTCGTGATCACCCCGATGATCACGGCGAACATCAGGCTGTGCTTGACCGTGAAGCGGAACAGGTCCGACTCGCGGCCTGCCAGGCCCACGGCCGCGCAGGCAATGGCGATGGACTGGGGCGAGATCATCTTGCCCGTCACGCCGCCCGTGGTGTTGGCCGCCACCGTGAGCACCTGGGGCAGGCCCAGCTGCTGCGCCGTGGTGGCCTGCAGCGCGGCGAACAGCGCGTTGGCCGAGGTGTCCGAGCCCGTCAGGAACACGCCGATCCAGCCCAGGAAGGGCGAGAAGAACGTGAACGCCTGGCCCGTGTGCGCCAGCGCCAGGGCCAGCGTGGCCGACAGGCCCGAGTAGTTGGCCACGAAGGCGAAGGCCAGCACCATGCCGATGGAGTAGATCGGCACGGCCAGCTCCCTGAAGGTCTCGCCCAGCGTGGCCACGGCCTTGGCCGGCGACAGGCGCGTGAAGGTGATGGTGATCAGCGCCGCGATCAGGATGGCCGTGCCGGTGGCCAGCAGCCAGTTGAAGGTGTAGACCGCGCCGTAGGGCGCAGCGGCGGCCACGACGGGCGGCGTCTTCTCCACCAGGTTGTGCAGGAAGGGCACGGGGATGTTGATGACGGTGGAGGCCAGCGGCCCGCCTGCGGCGAACAGCGCCTTGAAGGGCTTGATGCTCCAGACCGTCACCATGGCCGTGAGGATGATGAAGGGCGACCAGGCCTTGATGACGGCGCCGGCCGTCAGCGGTGCACCGGAGTTGACGGCTGGAGCCTTGGCCGCCTTTGCGGTTGCAGCGGGCTTGCCGCCCTCGCCTTCCGTGTCGAAACGGAAGATGCGCTTGGGTTGCCAGACCTTGAGGAACAGCGTCAGCGCCACCAGCGAGACGATGGCCGAGGTGATGTCCGGCAGCTCGGGACCGATGAAGTTGGCCGTGAGGAACTGCACCACGGCGAAGGAGCCGCCGCCCACCAGCACGGCAGGCCAGGTTTCCTTGACGCCGCGCCAGCCGTCCATGATGGCCATCAGCCAGAACAGCACGAGCACGGTCATGAAGGGCAGCTGGCGCCCGGCCATCTGGCCGATGGCGAATGCATCCACGCCCGAGACCTGCCCCGCCACGATGATGGGAATGCCCATGGCGCCGAAGGCCACGGGCGCCGTGTTGGCGATCAGGCACAGGCCGGCCGCGTACAGCGGCTTGAAGCCCAGGCCCACCAGCAGCGCGGCCGTGATGGCCACGGGCGCGCCGAAGCCGGCCGCGCCCTCCAGGAAGGCACCGAAGCAAAAGCCCACCAGGATGAGCTGCAGCCGCTGGTCGGGCGTGACCGACAGGATGGACGAGCGGATCACGTCGAACTGCCCCGTCTTGACCGAAATCTTGTAGAGGAACACGGCCGCCACGATGATCCAGGCGATGGGCCACAAGCCGTAGAAGAAGCCGTACACGGCCGAGGCCAGTGCCGCGCTCACGGGCATCTTGTAGAACAGCAGCGCCACGCCCAGCGCCAGCGCCACGGTGACGGTGCCTGCCTGGTAGCCCTTGAGACGGAACCTGGTCAGCGCCAGGAAGAAAAAGATGATGGGAATCAGCGCGATCAGCGCCGAGATCCAGATGTTCCCGGCGGGATCGTAGTTCTGCTGCCAGATGGTTTGCATGACCGTGTCTCTAGATGATGGGGAGGGCGCGGTGAGCGCCCCTTGTCGGCCACTCCCTCTCGTTGCAGCGTTGGCATGCGGTGCGATCCGCACTGATGTCTGCTGGCTGGCTGGTTGCAACGGTGACCGGGAGTGTTCCCCGCGCTGGTGCCTTGTGGGCTATTGAAAAATTGGTCCAACCAATTAAGTCAAAATTCAGACCATTGCGCGAAGTGGTGCGATTCTCAGAGCTTTCAAGCCATCAGTTGAACAGGGTAAACACCTAAAATAGTGCAGATAATGCACCAGGACATTTATTGGTCATACCAATCATGGATATTTTGGTGCGACGCATGCTCAAGTCTTCGGCCAGGCAAGGCCCCAGGCGGTGCACAAACGCGGCGCAAGCTGGAAAAAGATCGGCGGCAGCGCTGTGCCCGCAGGTCCGGCGCCCATGCCTGACGCCCCCAACGGAAAAGCCCGCTCCCTACAATGCAGCCTCAGCGGTCGGTGTACCGCCCTTGTACTTTCGGCGCCCGGTCATCCCGGGCGCCCATTAAACCGCCGTGTATCCGGACGGCGGTGGCTGATTGAACGGAGCCCATCCATGAACCACATTCCTGCGCGCCGCTCGGCGCTGCGCCAGGCGGCTGCCTGCGTGCTGGCCGCCTCCACCCTGTCCAGCCTGCCCGCGCTGGCCACCGAATCCGCCGTGCTGCGCGTCTCGGCCATCCCGGATGAAGCTCCCACCGAGCTGCAGCGCAAGTTCGAGCCGCTGGGCAAGTACCTCTCGGCCCAGACCGGCATGAAGGTGGTGTTCACGCCCGTGACCGACTACGCCGCCGTGGTCGAGTCGCTGGCCACGCGCAAGCTGGACCTGGCCTGGCTGGGCGGCTTCACCTTCGTGCAGGCCAAGATCCGCACCAACGGCACGGCCATCCCCATCGTGCAGCGCGAGGAAGACGCCAGGTTCACCTCCAAGTTCATCACGGCCAACCCCGCCATCAAGACCCTGGCCGACCTCAAGGGCAAGAGCTTTGCCTTTGGCGCGCCCTCGTCCACCTCGGGCAGCCTGATGCCGCGCTTTTTCCTGCAGCAGGACGGCATCAACCCCGAGAAGGACTTCAAGACCGTGGCCTTCTCCGGCGCGCATGACGCCACCGTGGCCTTCGTGGCCGCAGGCAAGGCCGAGGCCGGCGTGCTCAACGCATCGGTCTGGGACAAGCTGGTGGAGAGCAAAAAGATCGATACCAGCAAGGTGCGCGTGTTCGCCACCACACCGCCCTACTTCGATTACAACTGGACCGTGCGCGGCGACCTGGACCCGGCCCTGGTCAAGAAGCTGACCGACGCCTTCCTGGCGCTGGACCCGGCCAAGCCCGAGCACAAGGCCATCCTGGAGCTGCAGCGCGCCGCGCGCTTCGTGCCCACCCAGGCCTCGAACTACGAAGGCATCGAGGCTGCCGCCAAGTCGGCCGGCCTGCTCAAGTAAGTCGCGGCAGGCGCGCTCCATGAGCTTTGAACTGGAAGGCGTGGGCCTGACCCACGCCGGCGGCGGCATTGCGCTGCGCGGCGTGACGCTGGCCGCACGCCAGGGCGAGGCCATTGCGCTGATCGGCCCCTCGGGCGCGGGCAAGACCACGCTGCTGTCCGTCATCGGCACGGCGCTGGCACCCAGCCAGGGCCGGCGCAGCGTGCTGGGCGACGAGGTGCCTGCGTCCAGCGCGGGGGCTCCCCGGCTGCTGCGCGCGCGCATCGGCACGGTGCACCAGGCGCCGCCCATACCGCCGCGCCAGCGCGTGGTCACGACCGTGCTGGCCGGGCGCCTGGGCCGCTGGCCTGCCTGGAAGGCGCTGGCCTCGCTGCTGTACCCACAGGACACCGCCGGCGCGCGCGAGGCCCTGGCCCGCGTGCAGCTGGCGGACAAGCTGTTCGCGCGCTGCGACCAGCTCTCTGGCGGGCAGCTGCAGCGCGTGGGCATTGCCCGCGTGCTCTACCAGCAGGCCGAGCTCATCCTGGCCGACGAGCCCGTGGCCGCGCTGGACCCGGCCCTGGCCCTGTCCACCGTGCAACTGCTGGTGCAAGAAGCGGCCGCACGCGGCGCCACCCTGGTGGCCAGCCTGCATGCCGTGGACCTGGCGCTGGCCTGCTTTGCGCGCATCGTGGGTATCCGCGATGGCGCCATCGCCTTCGACCTGCCGGCGGCCGAAGTCACGCAGGAACACCTGCGTGCGCTGTATGGGTCCGAGCATCCTGGCGATGATCCCTCCCGCCCTGCGTGGACACCCGCGCCCGCCGCCTTTGCCGCACCGCTGTCCGCATCCGCATGCCGTTGAGTTCCGATCTGCACGCGCTGCGTGACCCCGCCGCGCCTCGCCGCCTCGGCGCCCTGGTGCTGGCCGCCGTCGTGCTGTGGCCGCTGTTCCAGGGCGCAGGCTTCAGCCTGGGTGCGCTGTTCGATCCCGGCAACCTGCAGGTCATAGGCCGCTTTCTGGCCACCTTCCTGCCGCCCGAGACCGGACGCGACTTCCTTGGCTACCTGGGCCGCGCCACGCTGGAGACCCTGGCCATTGCCACGGCCGGCATGGCCCTGGCCTTTGTGCTGGCCGTGCCGCTGGCCTACCTGGTCACGGGCGCCGCGCGCGAGCGGCGGGCGCTCAACCCCGTCACGCGCGGCCTGCTCACCATCCTGCGCGGCGTGCCCGAGCTGGTCTGGGCCCTGGTCTTCGTGCGCGTCTTCGGCCTGGGGCCGGCCGCTGGCGTGCTGGCCCTGGGCCTGACCTATGGCGGCATGCTGGCCAAGGTCTATGCGGAAATCCTGGAATCGGCCGACCCCGCGCCTGCGCGTGCCCTGGTGCAGGCGGGCGCGCGCAGGCCGCTGGCCATGCTCTATGGCCTGCTGCCCCAGGCAGCGCGCGAGCTGACCTCGTACACCGTCTACCGCTGGGAGTGCGCCATACGCGCCTCGGTGGTCATGGGCTTTGTGGGCGCGGGCGGCCTGGGCCAGCTCATGGACCAGGCCATGAAGATGCTCAACGGCGGCGAGGCCTCCACCATCTTGCTGACCTTCATGCTGCTGGTCTGGGGCGCCGACCTGCTCTCGCGCGGCCTGCGCCGCGCGCTGGACACGCCACCCGCCGCGCGTGCCAGCGCCTGGGGCTGGCGCAGCGCCCTCACCTGCGCCGCCCTGGCGCTGGGCGTGGCCGCCAGCTTTGCCATGCTGGAGATGGACCTGCCCTCGCTGTTCACGGGCGCGGCGGGCCGGTCCATGCTGGAATTCGTCATCAGCTTCTTCCCTCCCGACACCAGCGCCGAATGGCTGCGCAAGGTGGCCGTGGGCGTGTGGGAGACGCTGGCCATCTCCGTGGTCGGCACCCTGCTGGCGGCCGTGCTGGGCCTGCTGCTGGCGCTGCCGCGCTGGCGCGCCCCCTGGAGCCTGGTGCTCAACGTGCTGCGCTCCGTGCCCGAGCTGGTCTGGGCCACCATCACCGCCCTGGCCGTGGGCCTGGGCCCGTTCGCAGGCGCGCTGGCGCTGGCGCTGCACACGGCGGGCGTGCTGGGGCGCCTGTATGCCGAGGCCCTGCAGAACCAGCCCGCCGCCCCCACCCAGGCGCTGCGCCTGTCCGGCAGCGGCCGCGCCATGGCCTTCCTCTACGCCACCCTGCCGGGCGCCGCGCCGCAGTTGCTGGCCTATACGCTGTACCGCTGGGAGATGAACATCCGCATGGCCGCCATCCTGGGCTTCGTGGGCGCGGGCGGGCTGGGGCAGCTGCTGTACTTCGAGCTGTCGCTGTTCCACTACGCCCAGGCCAGCACCGTCATCATCGCCATGCTGGCGCTGTCCGTGGCCGTGGACTGGGCCAGCGCGGCGCTGCGAAGGCGCATGGGTTAGGTGGTGGAGGCCGCAGCGCCCTCGCCTTCCATCTCGACCAGGTAGTCGATCAGCGCCCGCAGCTTCAGCGGCACATGGCGCGTGGGCGCATAGACCGCATGCACCACGCGCGGCGCGTACTTGCCGCACAGCGCCCAGCCCGGCAGCACGGGCGCCAGCTGCCCGGCCTGCAGCGCCGCCTGCGCCGCAAAGTCGGCCACCACGCCAATGCCCGGCCCCTGCTGCAGCGCGTGGATGATGCCCAGGCTGCTGGCAATGGTGATGGGCGTATCCACCAGCAGACGCATGGCGGGCGCGGCCGCAGGGTGGAGCGGGCGCAATTCCACCTCGTTCTGGAACTGCCCGTAGCCCAGGCTGATGAAGGGATGCGCCAGCAGTTGCCCGGGCTCCATGATCTGCGCATGCCGCGCCAGGTAGCCGGGCGTGGCCACCAGCACATAGCGGATGGTCTTGAGCGGCCGCGCCACCAGCCCCGGCGCGATCTGGCCCGGCACGCTGATGCGCAGGCCCAGGTCCAGCCCCTCGGCCACCAGATCCACCATGCGGTCCGTCATGTCCACCTGCACCTGCACCTCGGGCCAGCGCGCGCAAAAGCCCGGCAGCAGTGGTGACAGCCAGATATCGCCCAGCACGGCCGGCGCGCTGATCTTCAGCAGCCCGCGCGGCTGCTGGCGCAGCTGGCCGGCCAGCGCCTGCACGGCCTGGGCATCCGCCACCAGCCGAAGGCAGGCCTGGTGGATCTCGGCCCCCGCCTCGGTCAGCGACAGCGAGCGCGTGGTGCGTTGCAGCAGCCGCAGCCCAAAGTGCGCCTCCAGCCGCCCCACGCTGCGGCTCACGGCCGAGGTCGTCAGCCCCAATTGCCGGGCCGCGCCCGCAAAGCTCTGGTGCTCCACCACACGGGCGAAGACCAGCATTTCATCCAGGGGCATGGCGGTATCGGGCAAGGCGCTACTCCGGTCTTTGTTGCATGGCAGGCAATATTAATTTGAATGACTGGTGGATTGTTGATTGATTGCAGGGTCCGCAAGATACGGCCATGCGCTCCATACCGAAGCGCGCCCAGGAATCGACACCATGTCCCACAGCCCCAGCCTCACCTCTGCAACCTCACCTACACGGCCCCGAACCAGCCAGGGCGGCACCT
Organism: Delftia sp. UME58; assembly: GCF_014170385.1. Classification (NCBI taxonomy): domain Bacteria; kingdom Pseudomonadati; phylum Pseudomonadota; class Betaproteobacteria; order Burkholderiales; family Comamonadaceae; genus Delftia; species Delftia sp. UME58. Next base: position 5,879 of record NZ_LZZV01000083.1, on the reverse strand, counting down.
GGCGCATGCTGCTGGCCATGGCGCTGTCGGGCACCATCGGCCTGCTCGTCGTGGAAAGCGCGCTGCCGCCGCTGCTGGTCGTATTCGCCCGGTGCGTGCTGGGCGCACTGGGCCTGGGCCTGTGGCTGGCCTGGCGGCGCGAATGGGTCGCCCCTCAAGGCCGTGAATGGCTGTGGCTGGCCGGGGGCGGCATCGCCCTGGTGCTCAACTGGGTCGCGCTGTTCAGCGCCTACCACTACAGCTCCATCGCCGTGGCCACCGTGGTCTACCACGTGCAGCCCTTCATGCTGCTGGCTCTTTCGGCGCTGCAGGGCGAGCCCGTCGAACGCCGCAAGCTGCCCTGGCTGCTGCTGGCCCTGCTGGGCGTGGCACTGAGCAGCGGCCTGGTCGGGCTGGATGGCATGGATGCATCGCATGCTGGAACAGGCGCCTGGATAGGCGTGGCCCTGGCCCTGCTGGCCGCCGCACTCTACGCAGGCACCACGGTCGCCACGCGCCGCCTGGGCCACATGCCCTCGGCCCAGATCGCCATGCTGCAGATGCTCGCGGGCGGACTGGTGCTGGGCCTGTGGGCCCTGCCCCTGCTCGCCCATGTCGCCGCAGCCAGCCCCCAGTTGCTGTCAGCGCGGGCCGCCTCCATGGTGCTGACCCTGGGACTGGTCCATACGGCCTTCATGTACACGGTAATGTATGCCGCATTCCAGCGGCTGCCGGCGCCCGCCATTGCGGCACTGTCCTTCGTCTACCCCGCCATGGCCTTGCTGGTGGACCTGGCCTGGTTTGGCGCCGTGCCGTCGGCGGCACAGTGGGCGGGAATGGGCTGCATTGTGGTGGCGGTGCTGGGGCACCGGCTCACGGGCCAGTCGTGAATTACCGTTCCAAGCCACTTCTCACTGACTTCACAGAGGGCAAATACGATGGCCACTCCTTTCAGCCATTTCCCACTGTGAATCCACCGTTACATCATGGAAAAAATGATTCCGCAACGGATCAATTCCGTCAGGCCAGACGCCCATGAGCTGCAGACTCAATCATTTATCTGCATTACGCCCAGAATGCTTGTCGCATGCTTGGCTGCGCCATTTTTCCCCGCGGTGATATTGGCAATTCTTGCCGCAGCAAGAATCAGCGGGGACAGCTGGATCGGCTTGCTGATCTTCCCGATTTGGGCCTGCAGCTACACAGGCTTCGTCATTCTGGGTCTGCCTGGCATATTCATGTTGAATAAACACAACCGTTTGACACTATTGAATCTTTCGATTTATGGAGCCATCGCAGGCTCCATTCCATATCTTGGAATTTCTCTGATTTTTTCCATGAATGGTCCGTTTTCTACGGATCTTGAATACATTTTCCTGAATTCTCTTGGCACTATTTTTGGGTTGGGGATTGCGTTTATCTTCGGAATGATCATCGAAATCAAAACCCATTAGACAGGTGTACAAGGCCATGAGGTACTTCATGGCCGATGCAAAGACATGAACACATGCGCTCACCATTCATCAAGACTTCATAAATTCCCTTAATTGTTTCAAGATATTTCCAATCAGGCATGAATTGTACATTTTGAATCATTCATATCCCTCTGCCACGTATGCTCTCCCGGCTTTCCGCCATTCGCATTCATTCAGCCGGAATACAGAGGGAGAAATAATTGGCCACTATCGAAAAAGGATTGATGGTAGACAAAAGCGTCGAAGTCAAGACCTATCCGTCCATAGAGCACGGCGCCTTGCTGTCCGTCACATCCATCGTGCTACACCGCACTGACTCGTCCACGGCCGCCAGCGTGCTCAATGCCTACAAGAGTGGCCAGAAAACGGGGGCGCACTTTCTGATCGAGAAGGACGGGAAGATCTACCAGACGGCCAGCCTTGAGCGCATCTGCTGGCATGTGGGCATCCTGCAGCCGCGCTGCGTCAACGAGAGCACCTGCGATCCCACGGAACTCAAGAACATCAATGCCCTGCTGCACCAAAAGGGCCTGAGCTTCAGCAAGCGTGCCAAGAATGTGTCATCGCACGAGAACACAAAGGCCTATCCGTTGCGTTATCCGGCCAACAGCGACTCCGTGGGCATCGAGGTGGTGGGCCGTTTCCTGCCATCGACCAAGGATTACGAGGCGCCCACCCAATCGCAGCTGTTCCAGACCAAATGGCTGACCCAGCAATTGGTGGACCACTACAAGCTCAAGCTTCTGTCCGATGTCTACTCCCACGGCGCCATTGCCCGCAAGGAAGCGACCGAAGGCGCCCAATTGCTGCGCTACATCTTCACGGGAGCCTGAGCCATGCCATCCAGCCAGCTTTTCAACAATCCCTCTCGCAGCCTGCGCATTGCGGCCTGGGCTGCCGTGATGCTGTGCCTGCATGCGCCGCTGCAGGCCTCATCTACTTCCACATCCACGCACAAACACGCGGCCAAGGCTGCGCCCGTTTCCGTCATCGGCCCGGTCACCCGTTCCGTAGGCACGGGCGAGACCATGGGATGCGAGAAAGTCAGCCTGGACGCCGCCGACGTGGCCCGCTATTTCGCGACGGCAAAGCAAGTCTCGACTGGCAGCTTCCATGAGGAATCCATCATCCTGCCCTGCAGTTTCAGCGGACGGCTGCTGCGTTCGGGCAAGGTCTATGAATGGAACATCAACGCCGCCGGTGCCGGCTACCTGCGCAGTGAAGATGGCGATCACGACCTGCGCTACCTGTGCCGCAAGGCCTGCGAGAAGGCATTGCCGCAGTTGACGGGGCTTTGACCTGTTGTTCAGACATTGTCTACACGGGCGTCTTGTCACTCCCATTGATCGCTTCCCCATCCTCCTGCCAAAAACAGCGGATACGATGGCGCCTCCCACAATATCCCCAACAGACCATGGACCGACTGATTTCCCAGGGAATGAATTCCTTCAGCCAGGGCGACCATGCGCGCATGCATGCGCTATGGTCCGGCACCACGGTTTTCAACCACCTGGACAACGAAGCGATTGCCAGCCTCTTTACCGGCATTCAGGCCACTGCCGAATCAGGCCAGGGCAGCGAATGGTCATGGCTGATGCTGTGCCTGGTGTATCTCGATTCCAGTGACCAATTCACCGAGGACCGCAGTGCGGCATTGCGCCAGGTCGGCGAATGGGCGCAGCGCGCACTGGCGATGTCACCAGGCAATGCGTATGGACACCGCTATCTGGGCAGTGCCCACTATTGGCTGGACGAACCCGAGCCCGCGCTGGCCGCCTACCGCAAGTCTCATGCCTTGCAGCCCCAGGTGGACTTGCAAGCCCGCATTTTCGAGATGGAGCATGCCGTGCCCTGGCGCAGCATCTTTTCCTATCCCGACTTGGCTGATGGCCCGGCGGCACCCGACTGCTACACGGCCGGCGTGACCGTGGGCAAGTGGAAGCGCCCCGACACGGATGCAGCGGCCCTGCAGGAAATCGAGCGCCTGCAGACCACACTCTACGAACGCTGTCTGGAGCGCTTCGCCAGCGCCGGCACGCCGGCAAGCGGCCAGGAGGCCGTGCCCGCCGCGCTGGACATCCACACCTATGCCATGTGCTGCAACAACCTGGGCGTGCTGTACAACGCGCAGGAACAGTACGAGCAGGCGGCAGCCGTCCTCGAAGCCGGGCTGCAGCAGACCCGTTTCCAGGCCCTGCTGGAAAACCTGCGCCATGCCTATCGGCAACTGGGCAACCGCAAGCAGGCCACCGACCTGTCCCTGCTGCTGATGGAGGACTACGCGCTTGACACCGGCCTGTATCTTGACTGCGCGCAGACCGCATGCGCCTATCTCAACGAGACCAGCCACCACCAGGACGTCCTCGACATCGTGGCCGAAGCCGAGCGCCGCTATGCGCAGCTTTCGCCGCAGCAACGGCAAGCGCAATGGGAAGTTCGCAGCATGAGCTTCGTTCATGCGCACAAGGTCACCGCCCTCAGGGCCCTGGGCCAGCTCAAGGCCTCGCACCTTCAGCCTGAACTGGTCGAGATCGCCCTGCGCCACGATCCGGACGATGCCCAGCTGCTCGGCATACGCGCCCACATGCAGGGAGCCCGGCAGCAGGTGGGTGGAAAAGGCGGATTCTGGTCGCGCCTGTTCGGCTGAGCCACACCGGGCGACCGGGCCACCAAGACAGCCACCCTAAAAAATCAGGCAGTGTCGAATCCTTTTAGGCGGCCAGCGTCTCCTGGCAAGGACTCAACCCTTCAGAAAGCCTGTTCATGTTCTATCTCAAACGCAACCTGCCGATATGGGAACGCGCACTGCGCGCAACCGGTGCAATCGCCTTGATCGCAGTGGCCCTGCTGGGCGTCACCCCACTCGGCAACGCCTCGTTCTGGCTGCTGATCGCCGGCGCGGCGACGCTGGCCATCACGGGCGTGGCCGGGTTCTGCCCGGCCTGCGCCCTGTTCGGCCGCAAGCCCGTGGACACTGCGCCATGATCCGCGCCGACGCCCCTCTGATCGAGGCCGCGCGCCAGGGCGACCGGGATGCCATAGTCCGCCTGCTGTCGGTCTGTCAACCCGACCTCAAGCGCTTTGCCAGGCGCACCTGCAGCAATGCCCAGGACGCAGAAGACGCCGTGCAACTGGCACTGTGGCAGCTGTACCGCCGCGTGGGAGCGCTGCGCGCCACGGCGGCCTTCGCCACCTGGCTGTTCCGCATCGTCGAGCGCGAATGCTGGCGCCTGCTGCGCGGCCGTGGCCGCACCGAATCGCTGGATGCGCCCGATGCACCGCCGATGAACCTCGCCGCTGCGCCCATCCCCCACGGCCTGCGGCTGGACCTGGCCCGCGCCATGGAACGCTTGAGCCCTCCCTACCGCGAAGTGCTGATCCTGCGGGACGTGCACGAACTTACCGCTCCCGAAACCGCCGCCCAGCTCGGCCTCAGTGTGGAAGCAGTGAAAAGCCGCCTGCACCGCGCACGCGCCAAGGTGCGCGAGCACCTGCTGGCCAGCGGCTACTGGGTCAAGGACGATATGCCGCAGGAGCCACGCGATGTTCTGTAGCCGCTCCGTGGGCACCCACCTGCTGCGCGGCGCAGCCGCCATGGCCCTTTTGCTGGCAGCCATGCTGCTGGACGGTCTGCCGCTGCTGCCCAGGCTGGCCGCCTTCGGCGGTGCGTTACTGCTGATGCGCGGATGCCCTGCGTGTTGGCTGGTGGGCCTTTTCCAGACATGGCAGCAAGAAGCCGGCAAGGACCACGGCGCCGGACGCTGATTTCCCGACCTGTTAAAAGCGCTCCTGAAACACTGGTTATCAGTGTGCCCGCACCATATCCAGGAGCCCAACCGTGGATTGCATGGTGAAATTCATCTGATACCAGCCACAGCAGCGTGCAAATCACAAGAAATAAACCTTTTGGCTATTTTCTTTCGAGAAAATCATCGTATTCAATCTTTTTCTGTATTATGCAGAAATACTCATAACCAATGCATGACACCAAAAAAAATAACTATCCCCAGCGGATTATTATTCCATATTCCAAGCCAGATAGAAAACCAAGCAAGAGGACCAATAAATAAAAAAGAAACAACAGTCATCTTCTTGGCGTATTTTGCATGACATACCCTGCACTTCAATTCGCTGCCGAACCACTGCGTCAATCTGGAAAATACTGCACCGCAATCTTGACACGCATATTTCACACCATGCTCCCCGAAAATTCAGCCGAATAATGACAATTCCGCCAAGCACCGCACGCTTCAGCGCGTTCGCGTTCATTTATTGCCCCTGACGTGGGTTGTAGGCGATCCATTTCCCCTGATTCAGGCAATTCACCCGACGCACCACGTCCCAGTTGAAGACCGCATTGCGATCACTGAAAATGTAGGCCTCCCAAGATGCTGGCAACCCTCAGAAAACCCCCAGCACCAGCCC